>MVQS01000345.1 GCA_002067855.1 Syntrophaceae bacterium PtaB.Bin038 | reverse complement strand
GCGGGGCGGCATCGCCCGCCGCTTCTCCTCGAGACTCCGGTCGATCTCCTTCATCTGCTCGATCTGCTTCTGCAGCGCGTCGACCTGCCGCTCGAGCGCGTCGACCTGCCGCTTCAGGGCCGGGGCGCCCCTGTCCCGGTTCGCCAGCTCCCTCTCCCGGCCCGCCAGATCCGAGAGAACCGCGATGAAGGCGTCCGTCTGCGTGCGATAGGAGCTGCTGGGATGCTCGGCGACGAGCTGCCGGAAGGTCTCCAGGGCCGTCGCGTAGTTCTTCTTCGGGTTGCGGGGGTGGGCCTGGATGCAGCCGATCTTGAAGAGCCCCTCGTCGGCCGTCCTCGGGTAGAGGCGGTTGATCTCGCGATACCGGGCGACGGCGTCGTCGAAATTCCCGGCCGCCATCTGCTGGTCCGCCTGCCAGTAGTCGGGCTTCGAGATCACCCCCTGGATCCCGGTGCACCCGAAGGCGCCGGCCAGGATCACGCAGGCAAGGAAAAGGTGAAGGTGCTTCCCCTGCCGAGTTCGCTGTCGGCCCATACCCTACCTCCGTGTGCCTTGATGATGTGTTTCACGATGGCCAGCCCCAGCCCCGTCCCCCGCACGGCGCCCCTGCCGTCATCGATGCGCTTGAACTTTTCGAACACTTCCTTGAGCCCCGACTCGGGGATCCCCCGGCCCGTGTCGGTAACGGCCACCTCGACGAGCTTCCCGTCATCGCGGGGCCGGGCGGAGATCGTGATGAGCCCGCCGTCGTCGGTGAACTTCAGGGCGTTGCTCAGCAGGTTCTCGACGACCACCTCGATCTTCTCGGCGTCCATCCGGACCGGGGGCAGATCGGGGGGGATGTCGACCCGCATGTCGATCCGCTTGCGCTGCGCGACGGCGGAGAAGCGCTGCAGATTTCGCTCCACGAGCGGACGCAGGGGCGCTTCCTGCACCGTCAGGTGCATGATGCCAGACTCCATCATCGAGAAGTCGAGAAGCCGGGTCACGGAGCGGATCAGGCGCTCGCAGTCCTCGCGGATGAGGGTCTGCAGCTCCCGCTGCTTCTCCGGCATCTCGTTGAACAGGCCCTCCTCGAGCATGCTCGACGCCTCCCGGATCGCGGTCAGCGGCGTGCGAAGCTCGTGGGAGAGGTGGCTGATGTAGTCGATCTTCATCTGGTCGAGCTCCCGGAGCCGGTCGCACATCGCGTTGAACGCCGAGGCCAGCTCCCGGATCTCCGGGGGCGACCCGATGTCCAGCGGGTCGCCGAAATCGCCCCGGGCGACGGCCTTCGTCTTCTCCCGCAGCCGCGAAATGGGGACGTTGATGGACTGCGTGTTCAGGACGGAGATCGCGATCATGAGGATCACCGCCACGACGAGCGAGATCAGGATCGCGTCGGCGCTGCGGACCGAGTTGGCCTCGATTTCCCGCAGCTTGTCGTCGCGCTCGTCGGAGGAGATCCGCGTCAACTCGCGCAGGGTCTGCCCCGTGTCGGCGACGATGAGGTCCTGCTCGATCCGGTACCGGGCGACCTCGTCGGCGGGCACCCGCCGGCTGCCCGTCTGGGCCGCCATGTCCTCGAACAGGGCGGCGTAACGGCCGCAGGCCCCGCGCACGCTCTCCAGCAGCTCCCGTTTCTTCTCCGTGTCGACGAGCGCCGCCAGCTCGTTGAGCTTGCCGGTCAGCGCGGCCTCGAGGTCCCTGAACTGCCGGAGATACGTCTCGTCGCCCGAGACGAAGTACTTCCGCTCCGACGCGTTGGCGCTGATGAGGATGTCCTGGCACTCCTGCGAAAGCTCGATCATCCGCGTGTCGTGGGAGGTCACGACCCGGATGAGGCGGTTGAACTCGCTCAGGTTCCAGATGGTGTACAGGCCGGACAGCAGGACGACGACGATGATCAGGAGATAGCTGCTGATCAGCCTGGAGAGGATCGAAACGTTGGACGCCACCGGATTCCTTTCCTCGCAAGGGGCAACGGCGGCTCCCTGCCGTCCGCCTTGGCTCTAGTTATCAGAAAAACGGCTTTTTTCCAACCCCATCTTCCCGGGCCCCGGGTCGGCGCCGGGGCGGTCTGCAGCCCGGGGCCCGAGATTGCCGTTGACATCCGATTTTTTTTGCCCTATCAAGAAATCAGGCGGGCCGCTTGCTTCCCCGGCCGTCTCTTTCCCCTCGTCCCCCTCCCGGCGTCCCGTCGCGCGACCCGGTTTGAAACCCTTCACCTGAACCGTACCGCCATGAAGCGGGGACCCGCCGCGGACGGATGCCTGCCGCGGCATGCACCCGCCCGGCGGAGCCGGCCCCGCAGTTCAAGCAGGTTGTCCCGGCGTCACTGAGGCCGCCTGCCGTCCCGAAGGAAGAACGCGATACAGTCTCTCGGCAAGGAGGTGCTGACATGATCCGAAAAGCGGCGTTGACGAAACAGATCTACGTGACGGTGGACGACGAGATCGGCGTGCTGAACCGGATGGCCGACTCCCTCGCCGACCGGGGCATCAACATCGAGGCCGTGGCGGGCTACGAGATGGCGGGGACCGGGAAGGCCCGTGTCATGCTGGTCGTGGACGACACCCGCAGGGCCTGCGACCTGCTCAAGCAGAAGGGGTTCACGGCTCTCGAGGAGAGGGAGGAGATCCAGGTGGAGCTCGACAACAAGCCGGGCGCCCTGAAGGGCGTGACGAGCCTTCTGGCGGCCAAGGGGATCAACATCAGGCAGCTCTACGGGACCATGAGCTCGGAGAAGGCCCCCGTCCGGGTGGTGCTCGCAACAAGCGACAACCAGACGGCCATCGTGACCCTGAAGAAAGCCGTGGCCCGGTAGACGCGGGGCCGCCCGCCCCGACTCGGGAACGGCCGGGAAGGAGGCAGGTCATGGAAGGGATCCATCGCATCCTCGTCGTGAGCAGGCTGACACGCTACTGCCGCAAGGCGGTGCGCTTCGGCGTCTCCCTCGCCCAGGCGTACGGCGCCGAGCTCGCCGTGCTGCACGTTGTGGAAAACCCCTTCAAGAAGGGGTGGAACCTGCCCACGATCCACTACGAGGACCAGTACGAGAAGGAAATGGCGCGGGTCAAGGCGGAGCTGGATGACATCGTCGCCTCGGAGAAAAAGAAGGGCATGGCGATCCGGGAGTTCGTCGAGGAAGGCGATCCGAAGGAGGAAATCCTCCGGGTCATCGACCGCGAGAGGATCGATCTGCTGATCCTCACGGCCCACGAGGAGGGCCGCCTCGAACACTTCCTCTACGGGCGCGGCATCGACGGTATCATCCGCAGGATGCCCTGCTCGATCCTGCTGGTCAGGGAATAGGAGCCGGGCGGAGGGGATTCCCGAGGCCCCCTGCGCAGGGACGACGGCGCCCTTTTTCTTGCGTTGCGCCCCGCGGCGCGCTATCCTGAGCAAAACCAAAGGAGGATCCCCATGCAGGATTTCATCAAGAAAGCGCGGATGCTCGGGATCGGTCTGTTCTACCTGGGCAAGGAGAAGCTCGAGGAGACCGTGGCGGAGCTGATCAGGAAGGGCGAGCTGACCGAGAAGGAGGGCAGGGCGCTCATGATCGAGCTTCTCGCGAAGTCGAAGGCCGCCACGAAGGACCTGGAGGGGCGCATCCAGCAGATGATGGCCGACGCCCAGGCCAGGCTCCACGCGCCGATGGTCAAGGAGATCGACGGGCTCAAGAAACGGATCGCGAAACTCGAGAAGGAAGCGGCCGCCGCGAAGGCGAGGAGCCGGAAGAAACCCGCCGGGCCGTCGGCGAAACCCGGCAGGTAGGTCGCCGAGGCCGTGTCCCCCGTAAAAAGCCCCGCCGCGCGGCGGGGCTTTTTCGTCTGGAGAGGACTTCTCGCGGCACGTCCCGATGTCGGGGCCGTTCTCAGCGGTGTCCGCCCCGAAAGAGCCCGCCGCCCACGCCCCCGCCGCCCTGCGGGAAGCCCCGAACGGCATCGCCGACTCGTGCCCCACCCTGCGGGAGACTCCGGACGGCTGCGCCCCCTGCCGCCCCGGCGTGCGGGAAGCCCCGGGAGATGCCGCCCTGCGGGACGCCGCGGGTGACCTCGCCCGCCCTTGCGCCGCCTGTTCGTGCCGTGTTGAGACTCTCACGGCCCCAGGTGCTCTGCCGGCGGACCTCGCCGCCCCGGCCGATCCCCTCGAAGGCGCGCCCCGAGAGGCCGCGTTCCAAGGCGGACCTGTCCGGGGTTCGCCGCTCGCGGCCCGACGGCGTGAATGCGGCCTCGCGCCTCTCGTCCCGGTCCGGCCTGCCCGTCCGGGAGGTCATCGTGTCGGGCCGGGCTGCACGGTGGGAGCCCTCCCCGCCGCGGACCGCCGCATCGGCCCGCCCTGCTGCCCGGTCGAAGCGTCCCGCGGCCGCGACCGAGGTATCTGTTCTGACCTGTCGCGCCGACAGCGCGTCGCGTACCGCCGAGGGGTCGGGTCTCGAGCTCCCGCGGGAGGCCGCCGCGGCGCTCTGCACTCCGGCCGCACGCCCGCCGCCGCGCTCGATCCCTCCGCCCTCGAAGCCGCGGAAGCCCCGCCGGCTTTCGACGGCCGCCCGGTCCGTCCCGCCGAAGCGATCGCGCGTTGCCGGGTCGCGGTACGCAACCCCTCTTCGATGGGCGGGGTTGTGCTGCCAGGGCTGCGCCGCTGCGGTCCCTACCGCCGCTGCGCCTGTGCCCGGTGCGCCCTGCCGCCCCGTGGCCCATGCCCCGCCGACGGCCCCGCTGCCGTGGCCTCCGTGTCCGTCCCGGTGATAGTAGGAGGGGTAGACGTAGCAGGTGCGGTTGTGCCAGCCCCAGTACCCCCAGCTGCCCCAGTAGGCCCCCACGAAGAAGCCGACGCCGAACCAGATGAACCCGGGGGCGATGGCGACACCCGCGGGATAGGGGTAGACCACGTACGGGGGATAGGCCGGCCACCACCAGGGCCCGTAGACCCACCAGGGGTCATAGGCCGGCACGTAGACGATCGAGGGGTTCGCCGGCTCGACCCGGATGATCTCCCGCTCCACGATCACCTTCTGCTGCTCCGTGGACTTGAGGTTGCCCGCGTCATGGGCCCGCTTGCGGAGTTTCTGCACCGTATCCATCACGTCGGCCTGCTGGGCGAGGAAGGCGTCCCCGACCCTCTGGGTCCAGTCCAGTTTCCGGCTCATCATCTCCAGGACGTCGGGGAAGGGCACGAGGGCCTTGACGCTGGCATCCCAGGGCTGCCGGCCCAGGGCGGCGCTGAACTGATCGGCGGGGAGGTTGCGGTTGTCCCGGGCCCATCTCTCCGCCATCACCACCTCCAGGGGGTAGGTCGCGGCGATGAAGATGTGGGCGAGGAGCGAGTCGGGGTAGAGCGCGATGGGGGCAAGCAGCTGGTCCAGCTCGGCCTGGGAGAAGGTCCTGGAGGGCGCCTTGGCAACCGGCGTTGCGCCCGGCTCCTGTGCAAGGACCGGCGGCGGCACGGCGATCAGCAGAACGAGGCACCAGGCGACGGCATACCGGAAGGCGTTGCTTGTTTTCATGTTCGTCTCCTGCCGGGCACCGGGGGAACCCCCATGCCTGCACGCTGCGGCGCGGGGGATCCGGTTGCCGGTGTGAAAAGACGGTTCCTGATGGGAGAAACGCTCCCGCGGGGATCCGGTTTACCGCGGAGGGAGGTTTTTTCCGTCGGCCGCCGGTGCGGAGGCGGCGAATCCGTCGGACGGGACGAACGTCGGGAAGGAAGAAGGGCAGACGCGCAACCCCGCAACGTGACGAGGAGTTACTTGCTTTCGACCCGGTGGATGCCGTCCCAGTCCTCGGGCGGCGGGGTCTCCCGGTAACGCAGGCAGCGCTCCATCAGGATCCGGGCGGGCTCGTCCCCGTGGTTGAGTTCCAGGATCTTCCGGCAGCACTCCGCGGCCTCGTCCCAGCGGCGGCCGAGGTATGAATCCAGGGCGTCCCCGGCAAGCCGGGCGATCGAGCGCGTGCGCTCGTCCGCCGTTGCAGCCTCGGCCATCAGCTCGTAGATCCGGACACCCCGGGCGCTTCCCTTGACGGAGACGAAATCGAGGGGCCGCGCGACAAACTCGTCCTTCACGAGCGCCCGCGTGCTCTCGCCGATGATGATCCGGGTGCCGTAGAGCTTGTTGAGGCCCTCGAAGCGGCTCGCGGTGTTCACCGTGTCGCCCACCACGGTGTAGTTCAAGCGGCTTGCGCTTCCCATGTTGCCCACGATCACCTCGCCCGAGTTGATGCCGATGCGCTGGTGGAACAGGGGCTTTCCCCGGCGCTTCCAACTCTCCTGCAGGACCTTCAGCTCCTCCTGGCAGGCGAGCGCGGCGCGGCAGGCCGCCGCGGCGTGATCGGCGTTGGGCGTGGGGGCCCCCCAGAAGGCCATGATGCTGTCGCCGATGAACTTGTCGAGCGTCC
>MVQS01000344.1 GCA_002067855.1 Syntrophaceae bacterium PtaB.Bin038 | reverse complement strand
CCCGCCCTCGCCGCGGCCGCAGCGCAGGACGTAGACCCCGCCGTCATCGGCGAGCACCTTGAAGTAGTCGTGGTCCTCGCCGAACCAGCGGTCGAGGACCTCCACGACCTCGCGGCGCTTCTCGCCGAGGAGGAACCGCAGGGGCCTCTCGCAGGCCCGGTACCCGTCGTAGGTTTCCACGCGTATCTTCATGTCGCGATGTCCATGCCCCGGATGATGCCATGTGGCTGAAAGCCGAAAGCAACGGGGGACAATTTCCTGCTTTCGTAACCCTATTGCCCTATGCCCTACGCCCCAAGCCTTCCGTACGTGATCGTATCAGCCCGCGGGAAAATGTCAAGCCGGCCTGCACGGGGCCCGTTTGCACCGATCGGTGAAGGCGCGGGAAAAAAAGGCCTCTCTGACGAGAGGCCCGGAGGGGAGAGAAAGGGAGAGAGAGGCTGGGGTTATCGGGTGTTGACCTTCTGGCGGTCGTGTTTCTGCCTGTAAATGCGGTCGCTCGAGCGGTCCTGCATGGTGTGCAGCCGGTTGCGCTCCTGCCCGGTGAGGGTGCCGTCGGACTTCATCCTGGACTCGGCCTGTTTGATTCTCGCCTGCTCGGCCTCGAGCTTGCCGGCCTCCTTCGGGGTGAGTTCGCCGCTCTGGACGCCCTGATCGATACGCCGTTCCTGGTTCTGCATGCGCTGCCGGATGCCGGGGTCGTTCGTGCCGTACGTCTGGGCTTGGCCGTAAGCCACCTCCGCCGCGACGAGAAAGGTAAGGCCTGCGACGAACGCGAACTTGAAAATGGAATTCATGACTGCCTCCTCAAGAATGGGATTGTCGCCGTTGGCTGGAAAAACGAAGGGAACGGCTGCCGGTTGACAGGAGGCCTCAATAATTTCTTTTCCCCCGGCTGTCGCCGCTGCCCCTGTCGCCGCGCGGCAAGGGCCGGCTGTGCTGCCCCGGGTCCCGATAGGCGTCCCTGCGGGCATCCGGTCGCGGTTCCGCGGATCGCTGTCGATACTTCTCGCGCAGCGATTCCCGCTGATCCGGGGACAGCTGTCGGTACTTCTCGCGGAGCGACTCCCTCTGCTCCGGCGGAAGCTGGCGGTACCACTGCGAGCGTTCGCGAAGGCGCTGCTGCTCGTCGGGGGGGAGTCTCCTGAAATCCTCGTAGCCCCGAAGGATCGTCTCCCTGCGCTCGGGGGGAAGCTCCCGCCACTTCTGGTAGCGCTGGTTGGCCTGCTCCCGCTCGGCCGGCGTCATGCGCTGCCATCGGTCGACGCCTTTCCGCAGCCGTTCCTGCCGCTCGGGGCTCATGCTGTTCCATCGGTCCTGGAAGGGCTTGAGCGTCTTCTGCTCCTCGGGGGTGAGCCGGTCCCAGGAGGTGCCGCCTGCCTGGCCCCAGGCACTCCCCGCCAGAAACAGGGTCAACATCGCAACGAGAATTGCAGTCCGACTGCGCATCCGACCTTTCCTTCTCCGACACAGCCGCTACGCGGTGCTGCCGCCGTTGCCGGCCTCCACGAGCCACTCGTAGAAGTCCATGTCTTCGTAGAGATCCATGTTGTCCGCGTACAGGACGATCTCGAATTCGTCGGGGCTTCTCACGGGCAGATCCTGCTTCGCCGGGTCCGCCCAGACGGCAAGGAGGATCACCGCGGCTGCGGCCGTGGCGAAGGCCCCGGCGCGCATCCAGTTCGGAATCCGGAAAACCCCCGCCGCGCGCTCACCCGCCGCGTCGACGGCCCTCTCGCGGGCATCGCGGAGCCGCGCAAGCGTCGCGGCGTCGAGACGGTCCTCGGAGGCCCGAAGGGCCAGCCGGGCTTTCTCGAGGAATCGCGCCTCGTGATCGCTGAAATTGCCGTTCATGGCTGAAACTCCCCCAGCTTGCTTTGCAGGGCGTGCACCGCCCGGGAGTAGTGCGTCTTGACGCTGCCTTCCGAGCATCCCATGGCCCGGGCGGTCTGCGCCGTGTCGAACCCCTCCCAAGCGCGGAGGACGAAGGCCTGCTGCTGCCTCAGGGGAAGCCTCGCCAGGGCCGCCTGGAGGGCCACGGTGAACTCCTGCCTCATCACCCCCTCGGCCGGGTCCGGCGAAATCGTGTCGGCCACGCGGGCCAAGGGATCCTCGTCGTCGTTCTCGCCGTCGCGGGGTTTGCCGAACCAGTCGTGAAAACGCCTCCGGACGGCGGTGCGGCGATACCAGTCAGTGATCCGGCTGTGCAGGATCCTGTAGAACAGGACGTTCCACTCCCCTTCGGGCCGGCCCGCGTAGAGCCGGGCGAAGTGAAGCATCGTGTCCTGCACGATGTCGAGGGCGTCTTCGCGACTGCCGCAGGACAGCCGGGCCATCCCGAAGGCGCGCCGTTCCACCTGGGCCAGGAACCGGTTCAGTGCCGTACTGTGGTCCAGACTCTTTCTCTCCCCGCCCCCCCGGCGACAGGCAGCCGTCAGGGGGCCTCTGGTTCATGTAACGTCCAAGCGGTTACGCGGTTGACAAAACGTTTTACATTCTCAGAACCTTTGCACCCCGGATCTTTCGGTCCTTGAGCTCCGCAAGGGCCTGGTTTGCCTCCCCAAGGGAATACTCCCGGACCTCCGGCAGGAGGGGGATTTCGGCGGCAAGCGCCAGGAAATCCCGGACATCGGCCCGGGTCACGTTGGCGACACTCTTGATCTCCTTCTCGAGCCAGAGGTGGGCCGGGTAGTCCAGATGCAAGAGACGGTCTCGGTCCCCCTCCTCTTTCCGGATCGCGTTGATCACGAGCCGCCCCCCGCTTTTCAGGCTCGCCAGCGCCTCCACTACAGGCCCCCAGGCGGGCGTCGTGTCGATGATGGCGTCGCAGGGCTCGGGGGGCCGCTGCGCCGTCTCCCCCGCCCAGGCGGCGCCCAGCTCGAGGGCAAACGCCCGCTCGGCCTCGCTCCGGGCGAACACGAAGACCCTCGACCGGGGGAACCTGCGGCGCACGGCCTTGAGAACGAGGTGCCCCGAGGCCCCGAAACCCGTGAGGCCCAGCACCTGCCCGTCGCGAAGACCCGTCAGCCTCAGCGACCGGTATCCCACGGCCCCCGCGCACAGGAGCGGTGCCGCCTGGGCGTCGGAGAAAACATCGGGAACGGGGTGGGCGAATGCCTCGGGGACGGTCATGTACTCGGCATACCCCCCGTGGGCGTCTCGGCCGGTGGCGCGGAAATCGGGGCAGAGGTTCTCGTTCCCCCCCAGGCAACGGGCACAGGCCCCGCAGGCCGAGTAGATCCATGCGACCCCCACGCGGGCCCCGACGGGGAAACGGCCCGCCCCGGGGCCATTTCCCGCGACGCGGCCCACGACCTGGTGCCCCGGGACGACGGGCAGCCGCGGCGGGGGGGTGCGTCCCTCGATCTCGTCGAGTTCCGTGTGGCAGACCCCGCAGGCGCTGACCCGCAGGAGGATCTCGCCCGCCCCCGGACGGGGTTCGGGGAGATCGACGAGGCGAAGAGGCTCCCTCTCATCGGCGAGGTTCACGATCCTCTCCAACACCATCGCTTTCACGGCCTCTTCCCTCCGACGGAACCCGGTTGCCGACGCCCCCGTCCGGCCATGGATTATAGCCCCGCCGGGGACTCTTTTCACGAAAAAGATGACGGAACTGGCGGCACGCATCTTGCTTAACTGAAGGTACAGCTTCTGATCTTGAACAGAATACGGCAGGCCTGAGGAGAAACGCGATGCAGAGGGGAGTTCTCACAAGGGACGACGTAGAGAGATTCGAAGGCGAACTGGGAAGGCTCATCGTGGTGAAGAAGGCCCTCGAGCTGGCCCTTGTCAGCCCCGCAATCAAGGACGATCAGAAACAGTCCTACAGCCGGGCGCTCCTGCAGTGCGAGCGAACGCTGAGGGAGTTCCGGCGCGCGCTGATCGCCATGAAGGTCGGGCTCTCCCGCTGGGCCCCTCATCGGCGGATCGGGAAGGCGGCCTGACCCGTCCCCGAATCCGACACGCAGACGAAGCGGACGCCTCACCCTGCACGCCCGCAACGACCGGGCGGCAGCTTCACGGACGTGTGAAATGAAAAAGCCCCGCGCTTGGCGGGGCTTTTTCCGTTGAGGCTATCTCCTCTTCGGCTCCGTCAGTTTCGCCTTGCACTCCGGCGAAAGGTCCTTCTCGTGCTCCTTGAGGCACTTGACGATACGCCCCTGGCCCGGCTTGACGCCCTTGCAGTGTTTCTGGACATCGTCGGCGCAGGCCTGGTGGGCCTCCTTCGCCTTTTCCCTCGAGTCCTCGATGCTAGCCTTGCACGCGGGCGAAAGCTGTTTCTCGTTGTCCTTAAGGCACCTGGCCAGCCGGCCCCCTCCCGGCTTGACGTCCTTGCAGTACTTGGCCACATCGTCGGCGCAGGGCCCCTGGGCGGCCGGCGCCTCCGCACCGGCAACCAGCAGGGCGCACAGCGCCAATGCGGCCAGGGCGGCCGCCGTCCGCTTCGTCGAACCCATCATAATTTTCGCATGCATACAGACCTCCTCCCTGTGGACTTTTTTTGACTAAACGCCCATGGCCGTCATCCGTTGACAGGGCCTCACATGCCCCGGGCCCCGCGGAACAGGTTGCATTCCTGGCGATTTGTGGTAGCATCTTCGTTCGTTGCAAACGGAGGTACCCCACACATGCCCAACATCGGACTGCCCGAGCTGCTCATCATCGTCGTCATCGCGCTGGTCTTCTTCGGACCCGGCAAGATCTCCGAACTCGGCGGCGCCATGGGAAAGGCCGTCCGCGGGTTCAAGAAGGCCGTGAGCGAACCCGCCGGGAGGGAAGAGAAGGAACCCGAAAAGGCGGGGAAGCCATGACGATCCTTCGACTGACCCGGTCCTTCTTCAGCCGGATCGTGCACCTCGCCAACCAGGAACCCGCCTGCGGGCATTCGAAGCCCACCGGCCCCGACGACATCGCCGGCGGCCAGGCCGTCATCGAAGGCGTCATGATGCGGCACGGCAACCGGATCGCCACGGCGGTGCGCACGCCCGCACAGGAAATCGTCATCAAGGAGCAGGACTACGTCCCCCTCACGAAACGCTACCCCCTCCTGGGGCTGCGCATCGTCCGAGGCTTTGTGACGCTCGTGGAGATGATGGTCCTCGGCATCAAGACCCTGCTGTACTCCGCCGAGATCGCCCTGCCCGAAGGCGAGAAGAAACCCCAGGGCTGGGAGATCGCACTGTCGCTGTGCATGAGCTTCGGCCTGGCGGTCACGCTCTTCGTCTTGATCCCGGCCTACTGCTTCGCCTCGTTGAGGGGCGTCATCGAGAACACGATTCTCCTCAACATCGTCGAGGGGCTCATCCGGCTCTCGATCTTCCTCGCCTTCCTGCTGACTACCCTGCTCATGAAGGACATGCGGCGGGTCTTCATGTACCACGGGGCCGAACACAAGACCGTCTTCGCCTGGGAGCACGGCCAGGAACTCACCGTGGAGAACATCAAGCGGTTCTCGACGCGGCACCCCCGGTGCGGGACGAGCTTCATCCTCGTGGTGTTCGTGATCTCGATCCTGATCTTCTCGCTGCTGGGACGGCCGGATTTCCTGATGAGGGTGGTCTGCAAGCTTTCGCTCTTTCCCCTCATCGCGGGGATTTCCTACGAGATCATCCGTTTCAGCGGGAAGCACAAGGAGAAAGGCTGGGTCAACGCGATCAGCTGGCCGGGGCTCATGCTGCAGAAGATCACGACACGCGAGCCCACGGACGACCAGATCGAGGTGGCCGTGGCGGCCATGAAGAGGGTCATCTAGAGCGAGGAAAGGTCCGCTCGTTCATTGGTTCGTTGGTTCATAGGTTGACGGGTGGCGCCTCCCTTGCGCGAAACGGGAAGTTGCGAAGTTGAGAAGTGTTGAAGCTTGGAATGGCAGAAAGCCAATCGTTTAGCTCCGCTACTCCGAACTTCTCAACTTCATAGCTTCCTGACTTCCGCCTCTTCAGGAACCTTGCATTCGGACACGGATGAGCAACCCGATGAACGGGTCATCGGTCCCTTGCCGCCGCCTTTGGGCCCCTGCACCCCACCCCCACGACCAGCATGCGCCCCGACGACGTCGCCGCCGCCGTGACGGTGTAGCCGCAGGCGTAGAAGGTCCTCACAACGGGACTCGCGCCGGGCCCGAACCCCCCGGCGCTGCGGCTCCGGCTGCTGCCGCAGACGGGGCACTGCTCCGACGGCCTGTACCCGGGTTGTCTCGGCGTCCTCATGATGCCGACCTCCCCTGAAGCGCCCCGACGCGCTTCGCCCTCTACGGGGGAAATCGGCATTCCCGCACATTATCTTGAACCCCGCCTCCGCTCGGGTTGCGGTCCCGCCGGCCCGCCGAGGGACGCCAGCCACCCCAGCAGGTCCGCGACCGCTCGGATGCGGCCCGTAAACGGCAGGTCTGCGAGGCCCCTGCGGATGTCGAAGGTCACATCCCGGCCGGCAACGTAGGCGCTGCGACGGAACTGCCGCAGCGTGCGCTGTCTCTGCGCTTCCACGGCCTCCCGGTAGAGATCCCCCGGCACCCGGCCCTCGCGGAGTGCCCTCGCGGCGGACTCGCCCGCGATCCGCCCCGAGGCAAGGGCCGAGGAGATTCCCTCGCCGAACGGGTTCAGAAGCCCGCTTGCCTCGCCCGCCACGAGGATCCGGGCCGAGCCGAAGCAGAAATGATTCCCGGGCGCCGCGTAGGCCACGCGGCACCCGAGGCGGGAGGCGCGCCTTCCCCCCTCGATAAACCCGAATTCCCGCCTCAGGAGCTCCCTGAACCTTCTCAAGGCCGCCTCCGCGGAGTCCCCTGCAGCGGCGACGACCTCGAGAAGGGTTTTTCCGTCCTTCACGTATGCCGACGGGTAAGGGGAGATCGACGGGAAGGCGAAGAAGTGGAAGCGGCCGGGCTCCAGCGCGCAGGGGGTGTCCCACGCCTCCTGGAGGGCCGTGTACCAGGCAAGTCTTCCGCGCCTCTCCGGGGTGATCGCGCGGACGATGCGCGAGGTTCCCCCGTCGGCGGCGATGAGCACCCGGCCCCGCGCGACCTGCTCCTGCCCCGGCCCCCGCGTGCACCGCACCGTCACCGCGTCTGCGCTCTCCACGAAGGATTCCGCCGTTGTCCCCTCGGAGATCTCGACGCCCGCGGCGCGGCAGAGCCATTGATCGAAGGGCCCCCGTCTCACGAATGCGCCCCCGAGCGGGACATCAAGGGTCCGGCCCGAGGGGAAATGCATCCTCAGGGATTGAAGGGTCGAAGGGTGGGCGAGGACGTCCGGGGGGATCGCGCCGAAGTGGCGGGAAACAAGATCGACCGATGCAGGCACAAGGATGCCGGAGCAGGCCTTCGGCCTCGGAAGCGCGCGCTTTTCCACGATGAGCGCCCGGAAACCGCCTTCGGCGCAGGCCTTCGCCGCCGCGGCGCCTGCAGGCCCTCCGCCGACGATGACGGCATCAAACAGCCGCGCCATGTTCGATGACCCCGCTCGATCTCAGCCCTGCGGGACCTCGAGGGTTCCCATCCTCTCGGGCCGCTTGCCGGTTACGGTGGAGTAGAACCGGAGAATCTCGCCCATGTCGGCCTCGATGTCGCCCGTGGGATTGATGACGGGGCCCAGCCCCCCCTCCCTGCGCGCATAGTCCAGGAACGCAAGCACGATGGGGACGCCTGCGCCGCGGGCGATGTGGTAGAAGCCGCTCTTCCAGCGCGCCACCTTTTTCCGGGTCCCCTCGGGCGCCAGCAGCAACACGAGTTCAGCGCGCTTCTTCATCTCCTCGACCATCCGGGCGACCACGTCGGCCGATTTCGTGCGGTCGATGGGAATCGCGCCCAGCCATTTCAGGAGCCCTCCGAAAGGCCACCGGAAGGCGGTGTTCTTCATCAGCCAGTATGCCTTGATCCGGAAGGCAAAGACCATGGCGATCGCGAGCGGGGCGTCCCAGTTGGAGGTGTGGTGGGCCCCGATCATGACGTACTTCGGCAGGTCGGGCACGCGGCCGATCCTTCGCCACCCTGCGATTTTCAGAAACAGGATGGAGACGGCCTGGAGCACGCGGCTCAAGACGGGGCTCTCGAAAACGGTTCTGTGCATGAAGGCTCCTCGCAGGCGTCGGGCAAGAAAACCAGGTCAGCCGATCAAGTCAGCCTCTACTAACGCAACGGGCCGTTTGTCAAGCACGATTCCCGGGGTGATTCTCTGCCGGCCGAGTCGGGCACCCTTCTTCCCTCATTCCGAGATCATCTTGCGGGTGAGCGCGGACAGGTAGGCCGTCTCCGCCTCGTCGAGCCCGGCGGCGAATTCGACGACGGCCCTGTCGCTCCGGGCCGTGATGCCCCGGGAGCCCGCCATGTTCATCACCGCCAGTAGCAGGCGGGGCAGGGGCCGCCCGTCGGGCATACGCGGAGTCCCGGTGTCGCCGGGCGGGGCCTTTTTCATCCCGGGCACCTCGACCGAGTCCAGGAGGGACTTCGCCGTGGGCGCCACGAGGTCCTCCAGCTCGTCGACGGGGATCTCGACCGTGGCCCGCCTGCCCTGCTTGAGCGACTCGACACGGAGGACGGCCTTCGTGACCGTGACGCGTTCGAACCGGTTCTTGAGGCGCAGGATGTTCAGCAGCGCCGACATGACGGGGACGGCGATGAAGAAGAGGCCGATGAACCCCAGGAAGAAATAGCGGACCCAGTCGGGCATGGGGAGTCCGAGCAGCGCGGGAAGGAAAAACCAGGCCACGGCCGCCGCGAAGACGACGGGAACGAGCGCGTGGATGTAGTGATACCCGCGCAGCGGCGGGCCGGGGATGTGGAAGATGTACCCCTCGGCCGTTCGCTCGACCCGCGTGCGCATCCCCGGTGGCTGGGGCGGCATGGGGGACGCGGCCCCCTTTGTCCTGCGCATCCGGTCGCGCCAGGACTCGTCGAGGTGTTCGGCATCGCGGGTGATCCTCTCGCCCGTGGAGCTGTCGACGAGGGGCTTTTGCAGGAACCGCGCGAGTTCCTCGGCGATCTGTCTCGCCTCGGGAAACTCGACCGGCTGTGCGACGGTGACGGACCGCGGGAACCCCTCGCCGGAAAGCCTCACGGGCCACGTGTCGGCCGAATCGCGGTCACCGCGGGAGAACTCCATCTCCACCTGCCGCACCGAGTCCAGCATGTGCTCCACGCGCCTCATGGGCACGAGAAGCCCCCACCACCGG
>MVQS01000343.1 GCA_002067855.1 Syntrophaceae bacterium PtaB.Bin038 | reverse complement strand
CCTCGGGCACGTGGGAGACGTCGAAGGCGCAATCGAGGTAGACGATGCCGTTTCCGAAGATCTCGTGCTTCAGGAAGTCGACGCCGTCCGCGCGGTCCGCCTCGGAGGGGATCCGTTCCACCTCGCGGGGGATGTCGGCACGCCTCAGGCGGGGCAACGCGGCGAGGGCTTCCCGGGAGTCGGGCTGGGACTGCAGCGCCCTGAGGCGGGCGGCCTCGTCGCGGATTCTCTCCCGGTCCCCGTCCGAGAGCGTCGACCGGAGCTCGGCCATCCGCCGGCGGAACCTCGCCTCGCCTTCCTCCAGGCAGCTGTGGCTCGGCTCCATGACGGAGGTCAGGCGGTGCGGGTTGTCCAGGAACCACTTCCGGATCACATTCTGGAACAGCCCCGGTTCCCGCTGCCAGCGGTCCCGGATGCGCCCGATGAGGGCGTTGAACTTCAGCGGGACGAGGGGGTCCCCGTCGTAGAGCCAGGTGTGAAAGACGCGCCCCATGAGGGTGATCCCGTACGGGTAGGCGCCCCGGACGATCTCCCTGCCGTGGAACTCCACCTGGTGAAGGGCCGCCTCGATGAGGTCCCGGTCGAAGCCCTTTTCGGCGACCCCTTCCAGGGTCCTCAGGACCCGCTGCTCGATCGCCTCCTTCCTGTCGGGGTCGGTGCCGCGCAGGCCCACGCCGAAGACGACCTGCCGCAGGTCCGCCTCGAGCCCCGTGACGGGAGAGAGGTCCTCGCCGAGGCCCGAGTCGATGAGTGCCTTGCGAAGCGGGCCCGCCGCCGTTCCGATCAGGGCATGGGAGACGACGCGGAGAAGCAGGACCTCCTCGGGCTCGGTGTTCTCGGCCGTCATCCAGGCCAGGTTGACGGCGGTTCTGCGCACCGGGCTCTCGCCCTTCGCGATGGGGAAGCAGTCACGGGCCGAGCGCGGCCTGTCCCAACGGGGCTGCAGCCCGATGGCCGAGTCGACCCGGACCCTGCCGAATCCCGCCAGGATGCCCTCCAGGAAGGCCAGGTGATCCTCGGTGGGGATGTTCCCGTAGAGGAAGAAGTAGGCGTTCGAGGGGGAGTAGTAGAGCCGGTGGAACTCCCGGAGCTGCTCCCAGGTGAGCTGCGGGATCACCTCGGGGTCGCCCCCGGAGTCGAACCCGTAGGGGTTGTCGGGAAAGAGGTTCTGCTGGAGGGCCTTGAACATCAGTCCCTCGGGCGACGAATAGGCCCCCTTCATCTCGTTGTAGACGATGCCCGAGACGGTCAGGTCGCTCGCCGGGTCGGCCGGGTCGACGAGCTCCAGATGATGCCCCTCCTGGAGAAAAGTCTCCCGGAGGATCCGGGGCCTGAGCACGAGGTCGGCGTAGACCCGGGCGAGGTTGAAGTAGTCCACGGGCACCTGGCTGGCGACGGGGTAGACGGTCTTGTCAGGGTAAGTGAAGGCGTTGATGAAGGTCTGCAGCGTGGCCCTCGACAGCTCGTTGAAGGCGTCCTTCACGGGGTAGCGCTCGGAACCGGCGAGAACCGAGTGCTCCAGGATGTGGGCGATGCCCGTCGAGTCCCAGGGCGGCGTGCGGAACCCGACGGCGAAGAGGTTCTCGCTGTCGCTGCCGTGGAGGTGCAGCACCTTGGCCCCCGTGGCGAGATGCTCCATCTCGTAGGCCGTGCAGCACAGATCGTCGATGGCCTCCACCCTGCGCACGACAAACCCGTGCGCCTCTTCACCCTCCCGGAGTCTCGGGGCGGGACAGCCCGCTCGCTGGGTCACGTCGTATTTCCCTCCTTGTGCAGTCCGCCTGCGGTTGCGTTCGTTGCCCCTCAACCATGCAGGACAATCCGGGCCCTTGTCAAGGCGAATGAAAAAAGGGGCCGGAACATGCGTTCCAGCCCCCCGTTCCCATCGTTTCTGGATTATGGTCCTACTTGAGCCACTTCTCCGCTTCCTTGCGGTAGGCTTCCATGACGAAGGGGATGCCCGTCACTTCCTCGCACTCGCGGGTCAGAGACATGAGGTGCCTGCGGTCCATGAGCGAGAGGTTGAAGCTGCGGGTCCCGGCCATGAGCTGCTGGAGGCCCTGCTTGAATTTCTGCCCGTAGGTGTAGAACCCGATGGCGCCTGTCGGCATGTTGTCGATTTCCTTGCCGTACTTCTTGCGAAGCTCCTCGTAGCTCACGAAGATCTCCTCGAGGGTGTTGCCGAAGCGGGAGACCGTCTTGGGCAGGTCCTTGTTCTTGATCCACTCGCCGATGTTCTTTCCCACCATGCCGGGGATCATCAGCGCGCGGCCCATGCAGACGGCCTTCACGTAGGGGGCGCCCAGGGCAAGGGCCTTGAACACGCCCGCCTCGTCGGAGAAGCCGCCGGCGAAGGCGATGTCGGGCACTCTCTTTTTCTTCTTCTCGAGCTTCCTGCAGAAATCGTAGGCGAGCGAGTGTAGGTACAGCGAGGGGATGCCCCATTCGTTCATCATCGGCCAGGGGCTCATGCCCGTGCCGCCCGGGGCGCCGTCGATCGTCAGCAGGTCGATCTTGGCATCCGAGCAGAACCGGATCGCCATGGCCAGTTCCACCGCGGAGTAGGCGCCCGTCTTGAGGGTGATGCGCTTGTAGCCGAGTTTGCGCAGGCGCTGGATTTCCTTCATGAAACCCTCCTGCGTGACGAAACCCAGGCGGCTGTGACGCTCGAACTCCTTGATGGCTCCCGCCTTGTAGGCCGCCTCGACCTCGGGCAGCATCGGGTCGGGCAGGACGATGTAGCCGCGGCGCTTGAGTTCCTGGGCGCGCTCCAGCGAGGGGACCTTGATCTCGCCGCCGATGTTCTTTGCGCCCTGGCCCCACTTGAGTTCGATCGTGTCGAGGCCGTGCTTGTCCATGACGTACTCGGCGACCCCGAGGCGGGTGTCCTCCACGTTCATCTGGACGAGGATCTCGCCGTAGCCGTCCCAGTAGCGCTTGTAGGTCTCGATCCGGCGGTCCATCTCGGGGGACTTCTTGACGAGTCCGTCGGCCCCGCGCTCGAGCCCCGTGTCGATGCCGCAGACGTTCTCGCCGCAGACCACGGTGATGCCGGTCATGGCCGCACCGCCGGCAAAGTGTTCCCAGTTCTTCCGGGCGATTTCCGTGGAGCCGAGGGCGCCTGTGAAGATGGGAAGTTTCATCTTGACCTTCTTCGTCCAGCCGTACTCCGTCTCGGTGTCGACGGCGGGGAAGACGGCCGTGTCGGGACCGGGTTTGACGCCCTTGGGAAGACCGTAGGCCCCGACGGCGTAGCCCTGGATGCTGAGGTGGGAGTAGTCCAGGGGATAGTTCTTGTCCGCCCCGGCGGTCATGTTGCCGAATTCCTGGGGATAGAGCACCTCCCGCCCCCGGAACGTCGACAGCCAGATCTCGCAGCCTCCCCGGCAGCCGTCCACGCAGCGCGTGCAGATGCCGGACATGGGGACCACGCTCCTCGAGCGGTTGAAGGTCCCGGTCGCCTCGTTTGCATTGGGTTGCCTCAGGTTCATACGATGGTCCTCCTTCCTCATCCTCCTCCGGAATGTAAAAAAGGGCGTCCAAAGCCCGGCTTTGGACGCCCTTATCCAAAAAGGTACGGTTTCGTTACCAGAGTTACAGTATCGTGTCAAGAACTTTCATGGACGCCCCGTGAGATGATGATCGCCTCGGCGATCTGGCGCATGGGGCGGCGCATGTTCATGCTCATGGCCTGAATTTTCCTGTAGGCCTCGTCGCCGCCGATCCCGTTCTCCGCCGCCAGGATGTCCTTCGCCCGCTCGATGATCTTGCGCGACTCGAGTTCCTCCTGGATGACCCGGCTGCGGACGAGCAGCTCCGTGTTCTCGATGGCGATGGCGGCCTGGTTGGCGATCGTCGTGAGGACGGTCACCTCGGCCTCCGTGAAATCGTGGGGCCGCGACGTGTAGCAGTTGATGACCCCGATGACGCGGCCCTTGACGGCCAGCGGAACCGAGAGAAGCGAGACGAGCCCTTCCTTGCGGGCCATTTCGGGGTACTGGTAGTCCTCACGCTCCCGCACGTCGCGCACGATGGCGGGCCGGTTCTCCGAGGCCACCTTCCCGACGACCCCCTTGCCGACCTCGAGGACCCGTTTCTTGTTGTACTCCTTGCTGATGCTCTGGGTAGCCTTGACGTGGAGCTTGCCGTCGTCGCCGATCAGCATGAGGGAACAGATTTTGGACCCCATGACCTCGGCGGTCACGGTGACGATGAGGCGCAGGATGTCTTCCAGGTATTTTTCCGACGTGATGGCCCGGCTGATCGTGAGCAGCGCGCTGAACCTCTTTTCCGCGGAACTGCCCTTCCCTCCGCCGGACTGCTCGCCGTTATCGTGAAGCGTCTTTTTCCGGGCCATAAACCGACAACCCCGTCGGGGCGGCGCGCGGGCACCGTCGCCCGACACGAATTCGTTTCCGCTTCCTACAACACCGCCGCTCTCAAAAGCAATAAAAATGTGATCGCGCAGCTCCCGATTTCTGGACTCTCGGTCGGTCGGCGAATGCGAAGGGAAGAAGGGGAGAGGGCGAGCAGGATGCGCCCTCACCTTCTTGCCTTCTTGCCCTGCCGGGGCCCGTTCCCGGGCTCGATGCAGAGGCAGGGCTCGCCCGAGTTGCGCAGCACGGCGGCACAGGGCAGCTCCCGGGACTTGAAGCCCATGGCCTTGCACCCGTAAGGCCAGGCCGGCTCATGGGTGATGAAGAAGTGCCTGCACTCGAAGCAGTTCACCCTCCGGTCCGCCCGCTGTCCGTCGTCCAACCCCGCCCCCTTTCCCGTCCTTCGCGTATCAGCCCGTGCGCTTCGCCTTCTTGAACTTCGCGGGGTCAATGCCGAGCTTGCGGATCTTGTACTGGACGATCCGCTTCGTCGTCCCGAGAAGGCGGGCCGCCTGGCTCTGGTTTCCCCCGGATTCCTTCAGGGCCTCGATGATCATGGAGCGTTCCTGCGCCCCGATGACGGCCCCGAGCATGCCCGTGTTCCGGTTCTGCTCGTCGGGACTCTTGATCTGCAGCGACGGCGGCAGGTGCATCATCTCGATCGACTGCCCCTTGGCCAGCAGGACGGCCCGCTCGACGCAGTTCTCCAGCTCGCGCACGTTTCCCGGCCAGGGGTACGACAGGAACGCCTCGATGACGGCGTTGGTGATCCGCTTGACCGGTTTCTTCAGTCTGTTCGAGTAGGTGAGGACGAAATGGTCCGCCAGCAGGATGATGTCGTTCCCCCGCTCCCGCAGGGGGGGCAGGACGATCGGAAACACGCTGAGGCGGTAGTAGAGGTCCGTCCGGAACTGACCGGCCGCGACGCAGTCTTCCAGCCGCCGGTTGGTCGCGGCGATCACGCGGGCATTGGTCGTCACCTGCCGCGGCGATCCCAGCGGCTGAAACTGCTTCTCCTGCAGGACCCGCAGCAGCTTGGCCTGGGCCGACGGGGAGAGCTCCGCCACCTCGTCGAGGAAGATCGTGCCGTTGTGGGCCTCCTCGAACCGGCCCCGGTGCTGCCGGAAGGCCCCGGTGAAGGCCCCCTTCTCATGGCCGAAGAGCTCGCTCTCGATGAGGGTGTCGGGGATCGCGGCGCAGTTGACCCTGACCAGGGGCCCCTTGCTCCGGGGGCTGTTGGCGTGGATGGCCTTGGCGATCAGCTCCTTGCCCGTGCCGGTCTCCCCGATGACGAGGACCGTCGTCGCGGAGTCGGCCACGTGGCGGATGAGGGCGTAGACCTCCTGCATGCCCTTGGACTGGCCGATGAGGTCGAGATCCGTCCCGCCGGACGGGCCGACCATGCGGCGCAGGCGCCGGTTCTCGTCCTCCAGGGCCAGGACTTGCACGGCCTTGGCGATCAATTCCGCCACGGAGGACAGCACGGCCAGCTCCCGGTCCATGTCGGCAACGTCCGACGCCAGCTTGTCCGCCGACAGGATCCCCACGACCCGCGAGTCGTAGACGATCGGGACGCACAGGAAGGCCAGCTCGTCGCGGTTTTTCAGGTGCCTGCGCGCCCCGGTGCGGTCCAGGAAGGAGGCCTCCTGCCCCAGGCTCGGCACCGCGATGGGGCGGCCCGTCTGGGCGACCTTGCCGGTAATCCCCTCGCCGGCCCTGTAGGAGACGTCCATCCCCTCGAGGTTGACCCCGTGGGCCACCTCCAGCATCGCCTCGCCCCTGTCGCGGTCCAGCAGGGAGATCATCCCCCGCTGCATGCCCAGCCGTTCACTCATCTCGGCGAGCACCCGCTCGAGCTGGTCCCGCAGGTCCCAGGGCTGCGCCAGGGCCCTGGCCACGGCGTGCAGGGCCGCCAGTTCTTCGAAGGTGTAGCTGCTCATAGGGGACAAATTTGAAACATTTTTCGCGTTGACGCAAGGTAATACATTTCAGTCACAATAACAATGGAAAACGGGGATGAATCTGATATGATGCACACCACCGACGAAGCCAGGGGGCACCATGAAATCCTTTTCCCGCGTCAGCACAGGCATCAAGGGGCTCGACCACGTCATCGGACACCTACAGGCGGGCGACAACGTGGTCCTCCAGGTCGATTCCATCGTGGATTACAAGGATTTCGTCACCCCCTTCGTCAGGGAGGCCCTCGAGAACAACGAGCGGGTCGTCTACATGCGCTTCGCCCGCCACGCCCCCCTGCTCGAGGAGACGCGAAAGATCGCCGTCTACAAGCTCAACCCCGACGCGGGCTTTGAGTCCTTCTCCACCCAGGTCCACGACATCATCCGCCAGGAGGGGCGCGGCGTGTTCTACGTCTTCGACTCCCTCTCGGACCTGCTGCTCGCCTGGGCGACGGACATGATGATCGGCAATTTCTTCGCCATCACCTGCCCGTACCTGTTCGAGCTCAACACGGTGGCCTACTTCGCCATCCTCCGGGGCCGCCACTCCTTCAAGACCGTCGCCCGCATCCGCGAGACGACCCAGGTCCTGCTCGACGTGCACCACAGCGAGGGGAAGGCCTGCGTGCACCCCCTGAAGTGCTGGCAGCGCTATTCCCTCACCATGTTCCTGCCCCACATCCGGGAAGGGGAGGAATTCGTCCCCATCGTCAACAGCGCGGACGCCGCCCGGCTCTTCGCCCACCTTGCCGACCGGAGCGCCGTCGACGCCGAGAGGCACCTCGACTACTGGGACCGTCTCTTTCTCAAGGCCCGGGAGATCGCAGGCGACGAATCGGCCGCAGAGGAGAAGACGAAGCTCGTCGATCAGCTCTCGCGGGTCCTGATCGGAAGGGAAAAGCGCATGCTCTCCCTGGTGCGGGAGTACTTCACCCTCGGGGATCTCCTGGACATCAAGGACCGGCTGATCGGCACGGGCTTCATCGGCGGCAAATCCGTGGGCATGCTCCTGGCGCGCAACATCCTGCGCCGGGACCGGGGATTCGACTGGCAGAGGCATCTGGAACTGCACGACTCCTACTTCGTAGGCTCCGATGTGTTCTACTCCTACATCGTCCAGAACGGGTGGTGGAAGACTCTCATGACCCACAAGACCCGGGAGGGGTACTTCGAGAGCGCCCGGGAGCTCCGGTCCCGGATGCTCGCCGGGACGTTCCCCCGGGAGGTGACGGAGCAGTTCCAGCGGATGCTGGAGCACTTCGGCCAGTCGCCGATCATCGTGCGTTCCAGCAGCCTCCTGGAGGACGCCTTCGGCAACGCCTTCGCCGGAAAGTACGAGAGCTACTTCTGCGTCAACCAGGGCACACCGGAGAGGCGCTACGAGATCTTCGAGGAGTCGGTGCGCCGCGTCTACGCCAGCACCCTGAACGAGGACGCCCTGACCTACCGGCTGCAGCGAGGCCTCGACCGTCAGGATGAGCAGATGGCCCTTCTCATCCAGAGGGTCTCCGGTACGTCGCGCAAGCACTACTTCTTCCCGGAGGTGGCGGGCGTGGGGCTTTCGTACAACCCCTTCGTGTGGAAACAGGGTCTCGACCCCCGGGCCGGCATGCTGCGCATCGTCCTCGGTCTCGGCACGCGGGCCGTCAACCGGGTGGAAAACGACTACCCCCGCATCGTGGCCCTCGACGCGCCGCTGGTGAAGTCGCATGGCGGGATCGCCGAGGCGAGGCGCTTCTCCCAGCACGACGTGGACCTCCTGAACCTCGAGGACAACCGGGTTCACTCCCTGTCCCTGCTGCAGGTCATCCAGGAGGGGCTCGATATCCGGCTCGACCTCATCGGCGTGCGGGACGAGGAGACCTCGGAACGGGAGAGGGCCGCGGGCCGCCCCGGGGAAGAGGTCTGGATCCTGACCTTCGATGAGCTGCTGTCCCGGACGGACTTCACGGCGGTCATGTCGCGGATGCTCCGGACCCTCGAGAGCGTGTACCGATACCCCGTGGACATCGAGTTTACGGCGAACGTCGACGCCGAGGGACGCATTCAGGTCAACCTCCTGCAGTGCCGCCCCTTCCAGACCAAGGGACAGAACCTCCAGGTCGAGATCCCGGACAGGATCCCCCGGAAGAAGATCCTCCTGCGGCAGGAGGGGAACTTCATGGGGGGCAGCGTTTCCCAGGGCATCGCGCGCGTCATCTACATCGACCCGAAGGGATACACGAAGCTGACCCTCTCGGAAAAGTACGATGTCGCCCGCCTCGTCGGCAGGCTCAACAACCTGATCGAGCGCCGGGAGGACATGCCGACGGCGCTGTTCGGCCCCGGGCGCTGGGGAACGAACACGCCGGCCATGGGGGTGCCCGTGAAGTTCTCGGAGATCAGCAGGATCGCCGTCATCGCGGAGATCGCCTACCGCGATGGAACCCTGATCCCGGACCTCTCCTTCGGGACGCATTTCTTCCAGGACCTCGTCGAGACGGACATTTTCTACGTGGCGATCTACCCGGAGAGAGAGAAGGTGATCTTCAACGGGGGCTGGCTGGAGGCTTTGCCGAACCGGCTCCCCGACCTGCTGCCGCAGGAAGACCGATATGCAGACGTGGTCCGGGTCTGCGATGTCCGGGAAAAGAACCTGAGGCTGGTCTCCGATGTGGTCCGCCAGAGGCTGATCTGTTACTCCGCTTCATGACCGGGCCGCCGGGCCGCCGAACAAACCGCAGGAACCGACCGCCCTTCTCCGATCCATTCGTCACGCCAGGGACTGCAGATAGGTTGTCAGGTTCACCCGGTCGTTGGTGATCCTCAGCTTCTTCCGGATGTTCTCCCGATGGCGGTTGACGGTGGCCGGACTCACACCCCTGAGCTTCGCGATGTCCTTCGTGCGCATCCCGTTCCGGATCATGTTGCAGATGCTGATCTCCGTGGGCGACAGCGAATGGTAGTGGTTCACGACCTTGCCGATGAAGGGAGAGGTCATCTCCTCGAGGCTGCTGTGCAGGATTTCCACGTACTTTCGCTGGGCCTTCGGGACCTCCACGGAGAGGGCCTGCAGGATCGGGATGAGGACCTTCTCGACATGGATCTGCATGTCGCGATAGATCTGCTTCTTCTCGTCCTCGATCTTGGCCAGGACGGTGCGCATCGCCGCATTGGCCTCGTGCAGGGCCATCCTCTCGAGCGAAAGCTGCTTGTTGATCTCCTGGAGTTCCTTCTCCGCGGCAATGCGGACGGCGATGGAGCCGATACGCGTTGCCACTTCGTCGATGAGGACCCTCTCCTCCTTGAGAAAAGGCCCCTCGTCCGCCGCCGGGCGCTCCTCCAGGTAAAAAATCGTCACCTCCCCCACCGGTTCTGCGTGCACGAGGATCGGCGCGGACTGGCGCCACTTCGTGAGCCTGAAGTCCCGGCTCCGGTATGTCCGGTCCTCCAGAACGACCCTAGCGCAGGTGATCTCGGGGTACTGCCACGACAGGGGCAAGAGCTCGACGAGGGCCTTCAGGAAGTTCTCCATCGAGTCGTGGTGGCGCTCGGCCAGCCGCGCAATCGCGTAGAGGCAATTCAGTTCCTTGATGCGCTCCCGTAGGGCGATGTCGATTTTCTCCGGAGCCTTTTCCTCGATGAAGGGGATCTTCCAGAGATTGGCCAGGTAATCCCGCGGATTCAAGGCTGCCGTGGCTTCGCCGCGGTGACGGTTCGAACGGGTCTCCGTCATGGAGTCACCTCTCAGCTCAAATTCACTGTGTATTATATAGGTATTATTTGGATACTTTAATATCCATGTTTATTGTGTAATAAATGTGTATTATACCCGCATTTATTAGGTTCAACATAACAGTTAATGATGACAATGACAAGCAGGAAATACCGCCCGAGGAGGCTCCGATGGCAAAGATCAATCTGGATTCCATCCTGGAAGGAAGGCGCAGCCAGCCGCACATGCTCGTAGAAGTGCTGCTGGATTTGCAGGATCAGGAGGGTTACCTGCCCGAGGAGGCCCTCAAGACCGTGTCGAAGGAACTCGGCGTGCCCCTCATCGACGTCTACCGCGTGGCCCACTTCTACAAGGCCTTCTCGCTCAAGCCGCGCGGGAAGAACGTGATCACCATCTGCACCGGCACCGCCTGCCATGTGCGGGGCTCGGACCTGCTGGTCAACCAGGTGCGGGGCCAGCTCGGCATCGAGCCCGGCGAGACGACGCCCGACGGGCAGATCACCGTGGAATGCGTGAACTGCGTGGGGGCCTGCGCGCTCGGCCCCATCGTCATCCACAACGACGTCTACTGCAAGAACATGACGCCGGGGACGCTGCGCAGGAAACTTGACAAGGCCGCCGGCAAGAAAAAGGAGGCGAAAGATGCCTAGGGTCAGTAACGCCAGAGATCTCGAGATCATCCGCTCCCAGTCGGACGGGAAAAGAAGCCGCAGCCGGCTGGAGCTGATCATCCCCAACGGGACCTGCTGCCAGGCGTCGGGCTCGGCAGCCCTCATCGATTCCGTACGCGCAGAGTTGGCCCGGCAGGGCCTCCAGCAGGACGTATCCGTGCGGGTCACGGGTTGCCTCGGCTTCTGCGAGCAGGAGCCCATGATCCTCGTCGAGCCGGGTAACATTCTGTACTGCCGCGTCACGGCGAAGGACGCCGCCGAAATCGTTTCCCGGACCGTGCAAAGGGGAGAGATCATCGACACCCTTCTCTTCCTGGACCCTGCCTCGGGCAAGCGGATCGAAAGGGAGGCCGACATCCCCTTCTACAAGGCCCAGACCCGCCAGCTGATCCACATGAATCGCTTCGTCGATCCCTTCTCCATCGAGGACTACATCGCCGCGGGGGGATACCGGGCAATTGCGAAGGCCCTCGAGGAGTTCACGCCGTCGGCCATCATCGCCGAGGTGAAGGCCGCCGGCCTTCGCGGCCGCGGAGGCGCCGGCTTCCCCACGGGCCGCAAGTGGGAGGAGGCACACGAAGCGCCGGGTGACGAGAAGTACGTGATCTGCAACGCCGACGAGGGCGACCCCGGGGCCTACATGGACCGCTGCGTACTCGAGGCCAACCCGCACGAGGTCCTCGAGGGGATGATGATCGGCGCCTACGCCGTCGGGGCGAGCAAGGGCTACATCTACGTGCGCCGCGAGTACCCGCTGGCCGTCAAGCACTGCCGGATCGCCATCCGACAGGCCCGCGAGTACGGGCTGCTGGGCGAGAACATCCTGGGGTCGAATTTCTCCTTCGACGTCGAGGTGGCCCGCGGCGGCGGCGCCTTCGTATGCGGCGAGTCCACGGCTCTCATGACGTCCATCGAGGGAAAGGTCGGAGAGCCCCGCGCGAAGGACGTCCACACCGTGAAAGAGGGGCTCTGGGGCAGGCCCACGGTGCTCAACAACGTCGAAACCTGGGCCAACGTGCCGTCGATCATCCTCAACGGCTCCAGGTGGTTTGCCTCCCGGGGCACCGAAAAGAGCAAAGGCACGAAGATCCTCGCGCTCACAGGCCGGGTGAAAAACACGGGCCTCGTAGAGGTCGCCATGGGGACGACGATCCGGCAGATCGTCTACGACATCGGCGGCGGGCCCAAGAACGGAAACAGGATCAAGGCCGTCCAGACGGGAGGCCCCTCGGGCGGATGCCTGCCTGAAAGGCTGTTCGATCTTCCCGTGGATTTCGATGCCCTCTGGGAAGCCGGATCGATGATGGGCTCGGGCGGCATGGTCGTCATGGATGACAAAACGTGCATGGTCGACGTGGCGCGCTACTTCCTGAAGTTCCTTCTGGATGAATCCTGCGGAAAATGCGTCCCGTGCCGCGAGGGCATCGACCGGATGCTCGAGATCGTCACGGACATCGCCGAGGGGCGCGGCCGCCCCGAGCAACTCGACACCCTGCAGGATCTGGCGGAAACCGTGGCGGAGGCCTCTCTGTGCGGCCTCGGCAAGTCCGCGCCCAATCCGGTGCTCTCGACACTCCGCTACTTCATGGACGAGTACAAGGCGCACGTCCTCGAGAAAAAATGCCCGGCCGCCGTGTGCAAGGCCCTCGTCACCTACGCGATCGACGCCGGAAAGTGCACGGGCTGCGGCGTCTGCCTGAAGGTCTGCCCGCACGACTCCATCACGGGAGAGAAGAAGAAGCCCCACGTCATCGACACGGCGCTGTGCCAGCGGTGCGGCATCTGCATCGGGGAGTGTAAATTCGACGCCATCACGGTTCGCTGAGAGGAGTGTGAACGATGCTGCAATATGTGAACGTAACCATCGACGGGGCCCCCGTGAGGGCGGAAAAGGGGACGAGCGTGCTCGACACGGCGATCCACTACGGGATCTGTATCCCCCACCTGTGCCACATCCCGGGTATCCACGACATGGGCGCCTGCCGCCTCTGCATCGTGGAGCACGTCAGGAACGGCCGCTCCAAGGTGACGGCCTCCTGCACGCTGCTCGTGGAGGAAGGCATGGTCATCCGTACGAACACGGACAGGATCCTGAAAATGCGCAAGAACATCGCCGAGCTGCTCGTGGCCCGGGCACCCAATTCCAAGGCCATCCAGGACATCGCCGTGCGCTGCGGGGTGACGGAAGTCCGCTACCCCTTCCGCAACGAGAACTGCGTCCTCTGCGGCCGCTGCGTGCGCATCTGCAAGGAGCGGGCGCAGGCCAACGCCCTGGGGTTCATCGGCCGCGGCAAGGAGCGCCACGTCGATCACCCCCCGGGAAAGCTCATGGACTACTGCAAGAACTGCAACGGCTGCATCCTCTTCTGCCCCATGTCGGTCACCCCCTGCGGGGGCCCCATGAAAAAGGGTGAGGAGCGGCTCTGCGGCAAGTGCGACTCGCAGCTCACGGCGGATGCCCGGAAAATGCCGGGCGTGTGCGTGTGGTGCGAGCTGGGCAAGGGGTTCCAGTGCAGCCGCTACCTGGCCGTCTAGGAGGCTGTCGAGAAGTGCACAAGAAATGGCGGGGGCGGGGGCATCCGGGGATGCCCCCGTTTTTCGTCGGCGGGGGTGCCGGCGGTCCGGTTACGGCGCCTCAATTCCGGATCTCGAAGTCGGCGATGTTCTGGCGCGAGACGATCACATCCTTCATGCCGGGTGTTCGGATCTTCGCGCTCATGAAACCGAGGACCTGGTAGGTGCCGTTTTCCAACTCCGTCGTGTCCAGCCGCGTTGCAAAATCGTGTTCCCGGGCCGTCGACTCCCCGATCTTGATCCAGGACTGCGTGCCCTTTTTCCGGATGTACCAGCCGTTGCTGAAACCGACGGGTGTCCCGTCGATGTTCATCGCCGACAGTTCCTTCCGCAGCATCTCGTCGTCAAGGGTCTCCCGCAGGAGCACGCGGCCGGAATAGTACTTGATCGAAATGGTCGGCACAAAAAACTGCGGACCCCAGCTCGTGTCGGCTAATCGAATCAGCATGCGCCCGTTGCCTCCTTTCGAGTGGCCGGCGGGGAAATCCCGCCTCCCTGCCCCGTCAGGGAGCAAGAGGCGTTCCCGGGACGCCGGGATGAATCGATGCAACCAGCTGATATAATTGACAATAAATTCGGCGAGGTTGCCGTCCTTCGCGGCGATGTTACAGCTTGGTTCCAGGTCGTCTTTTATGGCTCAAAAATGTATCTAATCTCGGGACCGGGCGACGGGGGCTCCCCCGGCATCCGGACCGGGTTTCCCGTTGAGAATTTGAAGCATTCGTGATAGTTCGCTTCACGTGCGATTCGACCCTCCGGCGCCTGGATTCTCAAGTTCCGTGCCGGGCCGTGCAATGGCAGAAGGTAAGAGGATGAGAAGGTGAGAAGGTCGGAGAGACGGAGAGCTTGAAACAGGCTTGCCGGCATTCCAACCCTCTTACCCCCTTACCTTCTTACCCTCTGTATCCGGGCCGGATACAATCAGGTAGAAGCTCCTGCAAGGAAAGGATAGACCATGTCGTTCAACAACCTGCTCGTCACCGGCGGCTGCGGCTTCATCGGCAGCAACTTCATCCGCTACCTGCTCGAAAAGGCAGGCTTCGCGGGCCGTGTCGTCAACGTCGACAAGCTGACCTACGCCGGCAACCCCGAAAACCTGAGCGATCTCGAAGCACGATTCCCCGGCCGCTACGTATTC
>MVQS01000342.1 GCA_002067855.1 Syntrophaceae bacterium PtaB.Bin038 | reverse complement strand
CACCGTCATCGGCGGCATCATGGAGCACATCGAGGAGGCGGGCATCCACTCGGGCGACAGCGCCTGCGTGCTTCCCCCGTTCTCCTTTTCCGCGGATCTGCTCAGGACGATCGAGAAGCAGACCCGGATGCTGGCCCGCGAGCTGGGCGTCGTGGGGCTCATGAACATCCAGTACGCCGTCAAGGACGGCGTGCTGTACTGCCTCGAGGTCAACCCCCGCGCCTCCCGCACGGTCCCCTTCGTGTCGAAGGCCATCGGCGTGCCCCTGGCGAAGATCGCCACGAAGGTCATGCTGGGGAAATCCCTCAGGGAGCTGGGCTTCACGGAGAAGGTCGTGCCCGGGCACATCTCCGTGAAGGAGTCCGTCTTCCCTTTCAACCGCTTCCCCAACGCCGACATCATCCTGGGCCCCGAGATGAAGTCGACGGGCGAGGTGATGGGCATCGACCGCACCTTCGGGATCGCCTTCGCCAAGTCCCAGATGGCGGCCGGGTTCCAGCTCCCCCTCGAGGGAACGGTTTTCATCAGCGTCCACGACGTGCACAAGGAAAAGATGGTGCCCGTCGCCCGGGACCTGAAGCGGATGGGTTTCCGGATCCTTGCCACGCGGGGCACGGCTGCCTATCTTAATGCCAGGGGGATCCGCTCCGAGGCGATCTGCAAGGTGAGCGAGGGCCGTCCCCACGTCGTCGACTTCATCAAGAACGGGGACATCCACCTCGTCATCAACACCGGCATCGGGCGCCGATCGTCCCAGGACGCCTACCATATCCGTCGCGGGGCCCTCGTGTACAACATCCCCTACACGACGACCGTCGCCGGCGCCAGGGCCGTCAGCGAGGCCATCGGGGCGCTGCAGAAGGAGGAATGGCAGGTGTGCCCGCTGCAGGAGTACTACAATCAAGGCAAGGCCTCAGGCGTCAGGCACCAGGCATCAGGAAAAGAAAAGAAGAAGGCGGCAGTCGGCGGCGGGAGAAAGCCGCAAGCCGCAAGAAGCAAACCGCAAGGCAAAGGGAAAATGTCCAGGGCCTGATGCCGAAAACGGGCGACGGGACAGGGGAATGGGTGTGCAAGCCATGGTCAGCGATTGGATGAATGAGGGCGGGCCCCGCGAGGAGTGCGGCATCTTCGCCGTGCACGGCCACGAGCAGGCCTCGAGGCTTGCCTACTTCGGGCTCTTTGCGCTTCAGCACCGCGGCCAGGAGAGCGCCGGCATCACCACGGCCGACGGCAAGACCGTGCACGAGTTCAAGGGGATGGGCCTCGTCTCGGAGGTTTTCCACGAGAACACGCTGCAGAAGCTCCGCGGGCACATGGCGATCGGGCACGTGCGCTACTCCACGACGGGCTCCTCGACCCTCTCGAACGCGCAGCCCTTCCTCGTCCACCACGCCGGCGAGCCCTACGCCCTGGGCCACAACGGGAACTTCATCAACGCCCGGCAGCTCCGCTCCCAGCTCGAGAGGCAGGGCTCCATCTTCCAGTCCACCATGGACAGCGAGATCGTCGTACACCTCATGGCCCACCACCTGCGAAACGGGTTCGACGAGGCCCTCGTCAAGGCGCTGGGCAGGGTGAAGGGGTCCTACTGCCTCGTGATGCTGACCAAGGACAAGGTCATCGCCGCCCGCGACCCGCGGGGGTTCCGGCCCCTGGCCATCGGCAAACTCGGCGAGGCGACCGTCGTCGCCTCCGAGACGTGCGCCTTCGACCTGCTGGGGGCCGCCTACGTGCGCGACGTGGAGCCCGGCGAGATCGTCATCATCGACAACACGGGGATGCGCAGCCTCAAGCCGTTCCGGCACGTCCGTCCGGCCCACTGCATCTTCGAGCTGGTCTACTTCGCCCGGCCCGACAGCCAGATCTTCGGCCAGAACGTCTACCTCTGCCGCAAGCGCTTCGGGCACCAGCTCGCCCGCGAGTACTGCCCCGGGGCGGACCTCGTCATGCCCTTCCCCGACTCGGGGAATTACGCCGCTCTCGGGTATGCCGAGGAAAGCGGGCTGCCCTTCGAGATGGGCATGATCCGCAACCATTACGTGGGCCGCACCTTCATCCAGCCCTCCCAGGCGATCCGCGATTTCGGCGTGCGCGTGAAGCTCAACCCCGTCAAGCCGCTCCTGCAGGGCAAGCGCGTGATCATCGTCGAGGACTCCATCATCCGGGGCACCACGAGCCGCAACCGGATCCGCAATCTCCGCCAGATCGGGGTGAAGGAGATCCACATGGCGATCAGCTGCCCCCCGACGAGGCACCCCTGCCCTTACGGCATCGACTTCTCCTCGAAGGGGGAACTCGTGGCGGCGGAGAAGGGCGACGTGGAATCCGTGGGCCGCTTCATCGGCCTCGACTCCCTCTACTACCTCAGCATCAGGGGCATGGTGGAGGCCACGCAGATGGACCCCGGGAGCTTCTGCCTGGCCTGCTACTCCGGCAAGTACCCCATCCCCGTCGAGGAGGAGCTGGACAAGTTCTGCATGGAGGACCGCTTCAGCTGCGAGCCGCAGCAGGACGACCTCCCCTTCATCTCGTGACCGTCAAGCGATCCCACCTTTCCTGCCGCATGCGCTGCGTTCAGCTTCGTGCCCCAAGCGCGTGAAGCTCGGAAGAGCAGAAGTGAGGAAGAGCAGAGAATCTGAAAAAATCCTTCTTTCACGCTGCTCTTCCGCTCTTCATCACTTCCTGACTTCCCTCTTTTCACAGTGCCCTGCAGCGGTCCCGGGCTTCCCGTTCCCCGACGGGTCCGACAGAAGCGGAACTCAAACGGGTTCCCGTCTTCAGGGCCGTCGCGCCATCGCCGATATCAACTCCTTGCGCACTTTTTCCCCTAAAGAGATACATTTTTGTGGAATAGATCTCATATCAGACAAATCCGTATATTCCATGCAGGACCGAATTTATTCAACCCATGAATTTTTCTAAATCTTTTCGATGGCCGGGGATTTGCAATTCATCGGGACATTCCATTTCGAGGGGGGGAGGGGAAACATGGCTCCACAGATCAATGCGGGCGACACCGCCTGGATTCTGGTTTCCTGCGCTCTGGTTCTCCTGATGACGCCGGGCCTCGCATTCTTCTACGGGGGCATGGTCCGCAGGAAGAACGTCCTTTCCACGCTGACCCTGAGTTACATCTTCATGGCCCTCATCGGGGTGCAGTGGGTGGCCTACGGGTATTCGCTGTCCTTCGGCTCGTCCATCGGCGGCCTCATCGGCGGCCTGAACTTCATCGGCTTCCAGGGGGTCGATGCCGCGCCCAACCCGGACTACGCAAAGACGATCCCCCAGGGCCTGTTCGCCGCGTTTCAGATGATGTTCGCCGTCATCACGCCGGCCCTGATCACCGGCGCCTTCGTGGAACGGGTGCGCTTCAAGAGCTTCCTTCTCTTCAGCCTGCTCTGGGCCACGCTGGTGTATGACCCCCTGTGTCACTGGGTCTGGGGACAGGGCGGGTGGCTGAAAAACCTGGGCGTTCTCGATTTCGCCGGCGGGACGGTGGTGCACATCGCGGCGGGCTTTTCCGCCCTGGCCTTCGCCCTGGTCATCGGTCCGCGCAGGGGGTTCGGAAAATCCCCCATGGAACCCAACAACATCCCCCTGACGGTCCTGGGCACGGGGCTGCTCTGGGTGGGCTGGTTCGGTTTCAATGCCGGCTCCGCCCTGGCGGCAAACGGCGTCGCCGTGAACGCCCTGCTGACGACAAACACCTCCGCGGCCACGGCGGGACTGGTCTGGATGGTGCTCTCCTGGCTGGACGGGCGGCCCAGCACCCTCGGGATCGCCACGGGGATGGTCGTGGGACTGGCGGCCGTCACCCCGGCCTCGGGGTTCATCACGCCCATGGCGTCCATGGTTGTCGGGGCCGTGGCGGCGCCGCTCTCCTACTATGCGATCCGTTTCCGCGACCGCCGCAAGCTCGATGAGTCGCTCGATGTGTGGGCCTGTCACGGCATCTCGAGCACGTGGGGGATGATCGCGGCCGGTCTCTTCGCCACGGTTGCCGTTAACAGCGACGGCGCAAACGGCCTCTTTTTCGGCAACCCCGGCCAGATCGGCATCCAGCTGCTCGCCGTCGCCGTCACCATGGTCTTTTCGTTCTCCGTGACGTTCGTGCTCGCCAAGGCGCTCAACGCGAGCATCGGCCTGCGGGTCAAGCCCATGGAAGAGGAGGTCGGGCTGGACATCAGCTCCCACGGGGAGAGATCCTATTCGTAGCCGGGTGCAACCGGCGTAATCGCATGGAGATAGAGATATGCTGAAAAAGATCGAAGCCATCATTCGTGAAGACAAGGTGAACGACGTCGTCGACGCCCTGAAGGCGATCGGCATCATGGGCCTGAACGTCTTCGAGGTCCGCGGCCACGGGCGCCAGGGCGGCATTCAGCTGGTGGGCCGCGCGGGAACCTACCAGGTCAACATGCTGCCCAAGATCCAGATCAACATCGTGCTGAGCGACCGCAACCTCGAGGCGGCCATCGAGGCGATCCTGAAATCCGCCCACACCGGCGAGCCGGGAGACGGGCTGATCTTCGTGACACCCGTCGAGGAAGTGATCCGGATCCGGACACGCGAGCGGGGACAGGATGCCATGATGTATCCCGGCGACATCGACGACAGAAAGAAAAAGGCCGCAGGCTGAACGGCGCAGGCCGTCCGACGACCCGCCGGGGAGGCAGGGCGCCCAAGGCCCTGCCTTCCCGTCATTCGTGCCCCCCATGCCCACTCCGGGACCGTTCTCGCAACACCCCTTCGCCGCTCCACCGCCCTCATGAGACCATCCGCACCGATCGGCCCTGCCGATCCTGAATTTAACTCATATTTGTCATTATCGTATATTTATTTCCATATTCGTTACTTATTATAATTATATATACAAATATGTATTCATATGAAACGCCTGAACCGGCATTGGAATATAATATTGTTTTGTGATTACGAGCATATAACGACATTTCACAACGGTGGCACCCTATTTGCCTACTCGTGAATCATCCAGATCAAAATCTCGTACAGGAGGTTACGAACATGAACTCGGGCGATACGGCTTGGGTGCTCACATCGTCTGCACTCGTCCTCCTCATGACCCTGCCCGGATTGGCTTTCTTTTACGGCGGCCTCGTGAGGAGGAAGAACGTCCTCTCCATTCTGATGCAGTGCCTGATCATTCTCTGCGTCATCACGCTTCAATGGGTGCTTTACGGCTACTCCCTGACCTTCGGCCCCGATGCCTTCAAGGGGATCATCGGAGGGCTCGACTGGGCCGGTCTCCGGAACGTGGGGGGGCAGCCCAACGCCGATTACGCGGCCACGATCCCGCACTACGCCTTCATGATCTTCCAGTGCATGTTCGCGGTGATCACGCCGGCGCTCATCATCGGCACCTACGCCGAACGCATCAAGTTCCCGGCGTTCCTCGCTTTCACGGTTCTCTGGGCCACCTTCGTCTACAACCCTCTCGGCCACTGGGTCTGGGGAATGGGCGGCTGGCTCAAGGACCTGGGCGCGCTCGACTTCGCCGGCGGCATCGTGGTCCACACCAGCTCGGGGGTCTCTGCGCTGGTGCTCGCCCTGCTCATCGGACACCGGATCGGCTACGACAGGAGGACCTTCACGCCCCACAACCTGCCCTTCACGGTGCTGGGAGGCGCCCTCCTGTGGTTCGGCTGGTTCGGGTTCAATGCGGGCAGCGCCCTGGCCGCCAACGATCTTGCCGCCAACGCCTTCGTGACGACGACGGTCGCGACGGCGGCTGCCGGGTTCACCTGGGCCCTCATCGAGTGGATGATGCACAAGGCCCCCACGGCCCTCGGTGCCATATCGGGCGCCGTGGCGGGGCTGGTCGCCATCACGCCGGCCTGCGGGTTCGTCAACCCCATGAACGCCATCTTCATCGGCATGATCGCAAGCGGCCTGTGCTACTTCGCCATCGCCAAGGTGAAGTCCTTCTTCAAGTACGACGATTCGCTCGACGTCTTCGGGATCCACGGCGTGGGCGGCATCTGGGGAACGCTCGCGACGGGCCTCTTCGCCGAGAAGGCCGTCAACGAGGCCGGCGCCAACGGGCTCCTGTTCGGCAATGCCGAGCTGTTCCTGATCCAGTGCATGCTGGTCCTCGTGACGGTGGTCTTCGCAGCGGCCATGACCTGGGCCATCTTCAAGCTCGTCGACGCCCTGATGTGTGTCCGCGTGGCGAAGACCGAGGAAATCGTGGGGCTCGACCTCACCCAGCACAGCGAGTCGGCCTACACGCTGGTCGATTAGGAGGGACGAACGGATGAAATACATCATTGCCATCATCAAACCCCACAAACTCGACGATGTGATGAAAACGCTCGAGGAGATCGACGTGAACCTGATGACCGTCTCCAACGTGCTGGGCAGGGGCCGGCAGATGGGGGTCACCGAGGTCTACCGGGGCGCAAAGGAAGTGGGAAGCCTTCTCAAGAAGGTGAAGCTCGAGATCGCCGTCAACGAGGACTTCGTGGAGCCCACCATCCAGGCCATTGCCAAGGGCGCCCGCACCGGGGAAATCGGCGACGGCAAGATCTTCGTCCTGGACCTCCCGGAGGTGGTCCGCATACGGACCGGCGAGCGCGGCGGGCCGGCGATCGGATGAACGACAGGCTTCAGGCATCTGGAGAAGAAACCAACCCTTCTCCGGGTGCCTGGAGCCCAGTGCCCCCTGTCCCGGGTACACCCCCTCGCAGGGTGAACGGCGGGTCGAAAGCACTCCGAATCCGCATGCGGCGGCCGGGCTCTCCCGCAACGATTTTGTCTGTTGCAGAGCCGCTTGCACAGATTTGTAACGGTTCACCTCCCCCCGCAGCTTCCGCGCACGTTATTCCCTCGCGTTATCAATGCGTTGACCCGACCGCACCCCGGCGACCTGGCATCTCTATTGCTGGGCATACAAACGGTCCTGCGCTGCAGCGTCGAGGTCCGCAGCTCTTGCGCCGGCGATCTCTCCGCAGGGGGCGAAACCGAGAAAAGTCTGGGGAATCCGTCTCATCGGGTGTATACATTGATGGCGGGTTACAGGCGGGGAGTGCCATGGTAAAGGCCATTGTGACAGGCGCGAGCAGCAAGATGGCGGCGAGACTCATGCAGTTCGTCAACGAGGCGGACGGCATCGAGCTTTTCGGCGCCGTGGACGTCAAGGGCAGCCGCCATGTCGGGCAGGACGCAGGCGAGATCCATTACATGGGCTTCTTCGGCGTGCCCGTCACGGACGATCTGCGCGACTGCATCAAGCACAGCTGTGTCGTCATCGATTTCACGGACAAGGAGTCCTCTCTTGACCACCTGAAGATCGCGGCCGAATTCAAAACCGCCATGGTCATGGGAACGATGGGGTTCATGCTCGACGAGATGGATCTCATCCGGGAGTACACGAAACGGACACGCTGCGTCCTCGTTCCCAACGTGAGCCCCGCCCTCTTCAGCGAGATGGGGGCCGGGGTGGAACTCATCTACCGTTCCTTCATCCGCGACACCTTCGCCCGCGAAGCCATCGCCGCGGCGAAATGGATCGTCAAGCAGAAGAACGGGTTGTACGACATGCAGGACGTGCTGGGGCTGAAGTAGGCTCCGTGACCGTGCAATCCCGCTGCCTGCCTCTTTCATGCCTCTACGGGCATCCCATTGCTGAAGAGCGGAAGCAAGGAAGCGCGGGGATGAGAAGAGCGTCATGGATCTCCGTTTCGCTCTTCTGCACAGCCTGACCGCCGTCCCTTCCTTTTCCATCCGCCTGCGCGCATCCCGACCGTTCCGCCGCCCGATCTTCGAAAAAGCTGGACGCATCCGGCGGCAAAGGATATAGAGAGAGGCATTATCCAGACGGAGGTGGAACCATGAAACGAGCTCTTCTTTGCTTCGCGGCCGTCATGCTCATCCTTGCGCTTTCCGCCGGGGACGATGCACTGGCGCAACGGAAAACGTTCCTCACCCTCTCGTCGGGCAGCCCCGGCGGCGCCTACTACCCCCTCGGGGGCGGCATGGCCGTCATCATCGAAAAGACCGTGGAGGGTTTCCGCTGCGCATCGGAGTCCACGGGTGCGTCCGTCGAGAACAGCCGCCTCGTCGGAGGGGGGGAATCGGACATGGGAATGGTGATGGGCAGCATTGCCTACAACGCCACCCAGGGGAAGGACCCCTTCAAGGAGAAGCTCCCCCTGGTCGCCCTCTTCCAGATGTACCCCGCCCCGGAGCACATCGTGACCACGAAGCAGTCGGGCATCAAATCGATCAAGGACCTGAAGGGCAGGAAGGTCTCCATCGATGTCCCCGGCAGCGGCTGCGCAAACATGGCGAAGATCATCCTCGAGGAGCACGGCTTCACGCTCAACAAGGACATCACCATCGCCAACCTTTCGCAGAACGAGTCCGTCCAGGCCCTGAAGGACGGGGTCGTCGACGCCGTGTTCTTCAACTTCGCCTACCCGGGTTCCGCCGTTCTCGATCTGGCGGCCACTCGCGAGATCGTGCTCGTTCCCATCGACCGCGCCATGGCCGACCGCATCGTCAAGAAATACCCCTACTACATCAAGAACACCATCCCGGCCAGGACCTATCCCGGACAGGACAAGGACGTCCTCTGCCTCGGCGACTCCAACGTGCTCGTGGCGAACAAGAAGATGCCGGACGACGTGGCGTACAAGATCACGAAGGCCATCTTCAGCAACGTCAGGGAAGGCAAGTATGCGCTCATCAACATCCACCCGGTTGCAGCGCAGCTGACGCCGGCCAACGGAGTCAACAGCCCGATCCCGCTGCATCCCGGCTCCGTGAAGTACTTCAAGGAAGTGAAGGCGCTCAAGTAGCCGCCGCCTGCCCGGCCGGGCGGCCCCCGGCCGGGCTCTTCCTTCCATGATCCATGATGCGACTGATCACGATCCTGACGCTGGCCGCAGCGCTGCTGCTTCCCTCCCCCTGCCGTCCGGCAGAGAGCGGGCGATCCCTGCAGCTCCAGATCTTGAGCCGTCCTGAAGGCGTGCCGCTGTGGAGTGCGCCCGTCGGGCCGGGCGATCTCTTCCGGCTCGAATACACGCACTCGTCCGACGGGACCCCCGTTCGCAGCCTTTTCCGGGTCGAGGAGGACGGCCGTTTTGTCGTGCTGGAAGAGCAGTATCTGTGGTATGGAGCAGGGCTGGAATCACACCCGCACAGGAAGATCTCCTTCGACGGCGAATGGACCCGCGTCTCCGTAAACAGGCCCTTGCGGGAACTCCTGATCCGGGTGGGCCGGGTTTCCCGACAGGTGATTGTGTCGGGCGGTTCGCGGGTCGCGCTTGCCGATCTCGCGCCGAGCGGGAGTCTCCTTCAACTCCGAATCGCAAAACGGTAGGTCCGGAATCCCATGGCGGATATCGAAAAGAAGCTCCAGCAGGAATTCGCCGAAGAGAAGAACCTCGGCCGCGAGATTCTCGAAAAGTTCGAGAGGGTGCGCACCTACAGGGGACCGGCGAATGCGCTCGTCTCGGCGTTTGCCGTGGCGGCGAGCCTCTACCATCTCTACTACGCATACGCGCACCCCTTCTTCGCCCTCGATCACCGCGCCCTGCACTGGTTCTTCATGTCCATTCTCGTCTTCGCCCTCCACCCCCTGACGAAGAAACACTCTCCGTGGCATCGCATGTCCGTGCTCGACGGGGTCTTCCTGATCGCTTCGGGGACCATCTGCATCTGGCTCTTCCTCAACTCGACGCCGATCATGAACCGGGCCGGCTCCTATGAAACCCTGGACGTCGTGATGGGATGCCTGCTCGTGCTCATCGTCCTGGAGGCCTCGAGGCGCTCCACGGGCCTGTCGGTGTCGCTGATCGCGATCGTGTTCATCCTGTACGCCCTGCTCGGGCCGTGGCTCCCGGACGTCATCTCGCACAAGGGATACAGCATCAAGCGCCTCGCGACGTACCTTTCGCTCTCCACGGACGGGATTTTCGGGGTCCCGATCGGGGTCTCGGCCAATTTCATCCTCCTGTTCATCCTGTACGGGACGCTGCTGCGAAAGACAGGGGCTGGCGAATTCTTCACGGACATCGCCTTCGCCATGACCGGCTGGGCCCGGGGGGGGCCGGCGAAGGCGGCCGTCATTTCGAGCACGTTCTTCGGCATGATCTCGGGCAGCTCCGTGGCGAACACGGTGACCACGGGGTCGTTCACGATCCCCCTGATGAAGAGGACGGGATACCCCGCGCACTTCGCGGCAGGCGTGGAGGCCTCGGCCTCGACGATGGGCCAGATCATGCCGCCCATCATGGGCGCGGCGGCGTTCATCATGGCCGAATTCCTGGGGATCACCTACTTCAAGGTCTGCGTGGCCGCGTTCATCCCCGCCACGCTGGCCTTCTTCGCCACCTTCATGCAGGTTCACTTCCGGGCCGTGTCGCTCGGCCTCACGGGGCTGCCCAAGTCCGATCTGCCCGCCGTCCGCGACACGCTTGCGCGGGGCTGGCACCACCTCTTCTCCGTCTTTGCCCTCATCTTCTTCCTCATGGAAGACTACTCGCCCGAGCGCGCCGTTTTCTGGGCCATCAGCGTGACGGTGCTGACCTCTTTCGTCATGGCCGCGGCCAGGAGGGAGTCCCTGAAGGACTTCGGCCTCTCCATCCTGGACGGGCTGCGGGAAGGGGCGATCGGGTCGGTGCAGGTCGCCGCCGCCTGCGCGGCCGCGGGGATCATCATCGGAAGCATCACCATGACGGGCCTGGGCCTGAAGTTCTCGTCCTTCGTGGTCGACGCCTCCCAGGGGTACCTGTTCCTCGCGCTTCCCTTCACCATGGTCGCGTGCCTGTTCCTGGGAATGGGCGTCCCTACGACGGCCCAGTACATCATCATCACGTCGCTGGTGGCCCCGGCACTCGCCGAGATGGGGGTGCTCGCCATCGCGGCCCACCTGTTCATCCTCTACTTCGGCACGCGGGCCGACATCACGCCGCCCGTTGCGCTCGCCGCCTACGCCGGTGCGGGGATCGCCCGCTCGGACCCCTGGAAGACGGGGCTTGCGGCGTTTCAGCTCGGCATCGCGGGGTTCATCATCCCCTACATGTTCGTCTACGCCCCCGAGCTTCTCCTGATCGGCAGCTGGCCGGCAATCCTCCTGGCCGTGTGCACGGCGGCCTTCGGTGTCACCTGCCTTGCGGCATCCGTGCAGCGCTGCCTGGTCATCCGGGCGACGTGGTACGAGGCGGCGGCGTTGATGACGGCGGCCCTTCTGCTCATCAAACCGGGCTGGATGACGGATCTCGCCGGCCTTTTCTTCTTCTCGCTCGCCTTTCTCTCGCAGACGCTGAGAAAACGGAAGGGGGGCGGGTCATCCGGGCAGGACACCCCTGTCCGGCAACCGTGACGCCGGGTCGAAAAACGCAATCCCGAAGGGGGGCCGATATGCCCGTTCTGCCGCATCAGCCGCTGATCTGCGAGATCAACACCCGGGTCTGGCTCGACGAGCTCGGCCGCAGACAGGGACGCCCGATCACGCTGGACGGCGTCCCGCCGGAGGAATGGGACGCCGTCGCCTCCCTCGGCTTCGATGCGGTGTGGCTCATGGGGGTCTGGAGGAGAAGCCCGGCGGGAACGAGACGGGCCCGGAGCCTCCAGCCCCTCCTCGAGGAATGCAGCAGGATCCTCCCCGATTTCACCCCCGACGACATCCAGGGCTCACCGTACTGCATACGGGACTACACCGTGGACGAGCACTTCGGGGGCCCCGCGGCCCTGGCCGCGGCACGCAGGACCGCGTCCCGCTGCGGGCTCGGCCTGATCCTGGATTTCGTGCCGAACCATGTGGCACAGGACCACCATTGGGTGCTCGAGCACCCCGAGTTTCTCATCCGGGGCGATGCGGCGGACCTCATCCGGGCGCCGCGGGAGTTCTTCCAGTCGGGCGGGCGGGTCTTCGCCTGCGGCCGTGACCCCCACTATCCCCCCTGGCAGGACGTGGCCCAGCTGAACGCGTTCCACCCGGGGCTTCGAGAGGCCGCCGCCGGGACGCTGCTCGGCATCGCCGACCAGTGCGACGGGGTGCGATGCGACATGTCCATGCTGCTCATCAACCGCATCTTCCGCGAGACCTGGGGCGATCGGGCGGGGCGCGAGCCGGGGGAAGAATACTGGGTGGAGGTCATCGGGGCCGTCCGGGAGCGCTGCCCGGGCTTCGTCTTCATCGCGGAGGCCTACTGGGATCTCGAAAGGGAGTTGCAGCGGCAGGGGTTCGACTACTGCTACGACAAGGGCCTGTACGACCGCCTCGTCCACGGGTCGGCCGATGCGATCCGCCTTCATCTCGCCGAGGATGCAGGGTACCAGCGCAGACTCGTCCGCTTCATCGAGAATCACGACGAGCCGCGCGCGGCGTCGCGGTTCGATCCCGCGAAGGGCGCCGCAGCCGCCGTCGTCATCGCGACGCTGCCCGGCGCACGGCTGTTTCACGGCGGGCAGCTTGAGGGGCGCCGGGTGAAGCTGCCGGTGCAGCTCGGCCGGCAACCCGACGAAGCGCCGGATCCCGTCCTTCGGGCGTTTTACCGCACCCTCCTTTCCGCCGTCCGGGATGCGCGATTCCGGGACGGGGACTGGTCGCTCTGCGAAATCTCCGGCTGGCCCGACAACCGGAGCTGCCGACACCTCCTGTCCTGGACATGGAGGAGGGAGGACAGGCGCCACCTGATCGTCGTCAATTGGGCGGGCACGTCATCCCAGGGACGGGTCCGGATGCCCGGCCTGGAGCTCGCCGGGCACACCTGTCGGCTCAGGGACCTGATGTCGGGGGATGTCTTCGAGAGAGACGGCGGCGAGATGACGGACCCGGGGCTGTTTGTGGACCTGCCGCCGTGGGGTTTCCATTTCTTAGAGTTCGAACACACCTGAGTAAGGTGACAGGTGACAGGTGGCAGGTGACAGGAAAGACGCACGATATCGGAAACCTGTTACCTGTTACCACACTTCCCGAACCTTCACCCCGTTTCCCGACAGATAATCCTTGAGTTCGGCGATCGTGTAGGTGCCGTAGTGCACGATGGAGGCGATCAGCGCCGCGTCGGCCTTCGCACGGGTGAGGACGTCCAGCAGGTGCTCCTTCCGGCCCGCCCCTCCCGAGGCGATGACGGGGATGCTCACGCGCGACGCGATGAGGTGCGTCAGATCGAGCTCATACCCGTCGAGGGTCCCGTCGGCGTCGATGGAGTTGAGGCAGATCTCCCCGGCCCCGAGGCTCTCCGCCTCCTTCGCCCACCAGAGGGCGTCGATCCCCATGTACTTGCGGCCGCCCTGGATGACGATCTCGTAGCCCGAGGGGATCTTCGCGCTCTTTTCGACCTTCTTGACATCCATGCCCAGGACGACGCACTGGCGACCGAACGCCACGGCACCCTCCGTGATGATCCGCGGGTTCTCCACGGCGCCGGAATTGACGCTGACCTTCTCCGCGCCTGCCAGGATGACCCTGCGCATATCCTCGAGGGTCCGGATGCCCCCGCCCACCGAGAAGGGGATGAAGATCGTCTCGGCGACGCGCCTCACCACGTCGATCATGATGTCGCGTCCCTCCGACGAGGCGGTGATGTCGTAGAAGACGATCTCGTCGGCCCCCTGCTCGTAGTACTGCCGCGCCACCTCGACGGGGTCTCCGATGTCGACGTTGCCCTTGAACTTGACGCCCTTGGTCAGTTTCCCGTCCCTCACGTCGAGACAGGGGATGATCCGCTTACTGAGCATGGCTGCCATCCCAGCGGCTGAAGTTTTCGAGGATCCTGAGGCCGAAGCGCCCGCTCTTCTCGGGGTGGAACTGGACCGCGACGAGATTTTTCCGCGCCACGGCGGAGGCGAAGCGGATGCCGTACTCCGTCTCGCCCGCCACGTCCGCCCCGTTCGACGGGGCCGGGTAGTAGGAGTGCACGAAGTAGAACTCGGCATTCTCCGGCAGCCCGGCGAAGACGGGGTGAGCGCCCCGGAGCGAGACGCGGTTCCAGCCCATGTGCGGGATCTTGAGGGGATCGCCGCCCTCCCGCATGCCGGAGGGAAAGCGCCTGACGCCGCCGGGGATGATTCCCAGGCACTCGGTGCGGTTGTCCTCCTCGCTGTATTCGAAGATCACCTGCGTGCCCAGGCAGATGCCCAGGAGAGGCTTCCCCGAGTCGAACACCTCCCGGATGCATCCGGCAAGCCCCGTTCCGCGGAGATTGCGCATCGCCTCGCCCGCGGCCCCGACGCCGGGGAAGATGACCCGCTCGGCGCGGCGCAGGTCTTCGGCACGGTCCGTGACGACACAGGGGACGTTCAGATGTTGAAGGGCACGGGCAACACTCGTCAGGTTTCCCGCCCGATAGTCGACAATCGCGATCATGGCTCACTCGAAACCGGGGATTCCGTGGATTGGACTATAAAGCAAAAAGGCTTGAAAATCAATGACTGCGGGCATTTGGAAGCGAAAAAACCCTGAACGGACACGGTGAGGAGGTATCAATTTGGTTACGGCGATCCCCTGAAAACCCATGGAAACGCAGACCTGGAACGCGCCTTCCGGCCCCCGCCCCCGGGTGGTCCGCCCTTTTTCCGGCACATCCGTCCCGTCACCGGTTCCCGGGGCGGTACGGACTCGTAACCCCGTATCGGCCCCCCGCCTCCATCTGAAGGGGCATCGGCGGGACCGCAGGGTCCGCGGAACCCCTCAGCTCTCCGCCAGCTCCCGGATCCTGTCCACGTCCTCCCTTCTGGCCACCAGGGTCCGGTTTCCCGAGCGGACGACGATCAGGCCCTCGACGCCGATCAGGGCGACCGTCTCGTCGGGCGTCTCGGAGAAGACGAGATTGCGCGCCGCGCCGACCGCTTTCAGCCGCCCCCGGACCGCGTTCCCGTCTGAGTCCTTGCCCAGCAGGTCTCCCAGGGCCGTCCAGCCGCCCACGTCGCTCCAGGAAAACCGGGAGGCCACGCACCGCAGCGGCGTCCGCGTCTTCTCCATGACCCCGTAGTCTATGGAGATGGGGCGGATGGCCGAGAAGGCCTTCTCGAGGGCTTCCTGCCACCCCGGTTTTCCGTCCTGCGCACCCAGGGGGTGAAGGGCTTCGTAATGGCCGGGCAGCCACGCGCGGACCTCCTCGAGGATGACCGCCGCCCTCCAGACAAACATGCCCGAGTTCCAGAGGAAGCGGCCCGAATCCACGTAGCGCCGCGCCGTCTCGAGGTCGGGCTTCTCCCGGAATTGCCTGAGCTCGTAATGCTCGATGCCGCCGTCCACCGCAACGGCCGCTCCGGTCTCTAGGTATCCGTAGGCGGTGGCCGGGAACGTGGGCCGGATCCCGAAGGTGTAGAAGACGTCGGCGGAGGCGACCTGCCGGGCCGCCGACAGCAGATTCCGCTGGAAGAGATCCGTCGGCTCGATGAGATGATCGGCCGTGAGGGTCAGGATGACGCTGTCGCCGAACCTCTCCCTCACCAGAACGGCCGCGAGCGCGACGGCGGCCGCCGTGTCGCGGCGAATCGGCTCGCCGATGACGTGGCCGTCGGGCAGCTCCGGAAGCTGCTCGCGTACCAGGGAGACGTGGGCGGCATTGGTGAGGACCAGGACCCGCTCGGGGGGGACGAGCCCCCGGAGCCGGTCGAAACTCATCTGCAGGAGGCTTCGCTCGCCGAAAAGGGTGACGAACTGCTTGGGCCTCGAGGGGGTGGAAAGCGGCCAGAACCGCGTCCCCATGCCGCCGGCCATGATGACGGCCACAAGACTCTTCTCGACTGCGGACATCCGGCCTCCCGCCCCTTACACCGCGGGGCTCATCTCAAGCGCGGCCGAAATCGTCCTCGGCCCGCTCGATGTCGTTCTCATCGAAGGTCTCCCCCGTCTGGATCTCCACGATGACCAGGTCCGCGTTGCCCGGGTTCAGGACCCGGTGGAACGAACCCCGGGGGATGTCGACGGACTGCCCTCTGAGCAGGGTGAACTCCCTGCCGTCGACGGTCATCCGCGCCTCCCCGGACACGATCGTCCAGTGCTCGTCCCGCTGCCGGTGCCTCTGCAGGCTCAGCCGCTTGCCGGGATAGACGACGATCCGTTTGAGCTTGTGCTGCCCATCCTCCATCAGGACGCTGAAATATCCCCAGGGCCGCTCTTCCCTCAACTGCGGGTCCATGACGGCTCACCCTCCCGGCTTCGTTTCCGCCCGGCCGGTGCGGACTCCGGCACGGCGCGACGGTAACACATTTCCGATCGCGGCACCACCCCTTTCGGCCGGCCTCTCAGCCGCCGGCCTTCCCGAGGTTGCGCTCGACGAACGCCCAGTTCACCAGCCTGTCGAGGGAGGCCTCCACGAAATCCTTCCTGCGGTTCTGGTAGTCGAGGTAGTACGCATGCTCCCAGACGTCGACCGTCAGCAACGGCCGCAGACCCTGGGTCATCGGGTTCTCGGCATTCGGCGTCCTGACGACCTTGAGGGACCTCCCGTCCGAGACGAGCCACGCCCAGCCGCTCCCGAACTGCCCCAGGGCCGCCGCGAGAAATTCCTTCCGGAAATTCCCGTAGCTGCCGAATGCCTTTTCCACGGCCCTGCCGATCTCGCCGGGCGGCTTTCCGCCTCCCCCGGGCCTCATGCCGTCCCAATAGAAGGTGTGGTTCCACACCTGGGCCGCGTTGTTGAACACGGCCGCCTCCCCCGGCCTCGAGGCCGAGGCGCGGATGACAGCCTCGAGGCTCATCGTCTCATAGGGTGTCCCCCTCACGAGCCCGTTGAGGTTGTCGAGGTAGCCCCGGTGGTGCTTTCCGTAGTGGAATCCGATCGTCCCGGCCGAGATGACCGGGGCCAGGGCATCCTGCGCGTAGGGCAGCGGAGGCAGTTCGAAGGGCCCCTTCGCCCGGTCGGATGCCGCCGCGGGGATCACGGCCGGGGTGAGGGCCAGCAGGGTGCACCCCGCCAGGGACGCCCTCATGAATTCGCGCCTCGTGAGGCCGCTTGCGATGACCCGCTCTTCCATGTCGATCCTCCTGCTCGGTTCGTTCGTGCGCCGGTGCGCCTCGTCTCCGTCCACCGTGCCATGCTAACAAAATCGGACGGGAAAGAACAGGCCGGGCGCGGAAAAGATTTGCAGCTTCACCGAAGTTTCGCTATAGTCGCCCGGGATCGAGGTCGCCTGCGGTCCCCGTGACGGGTTCCATGCAACCCCTCTACGTTTGCCGGTGTCCGCAGCAGAACGCCCATGAGCGACAATCCCATCATCCCCATCCGCACCTCCCTGGAAAGGGTCAGGGGTCTGGCCGGTTTTTACTTCCGCAGGAAGATCCTCGGCCGGGACCTGCCGCTATTGGCCAGCTTCAAGCTCAGCTACCGCTGCAACCTGAAATGCGCGCCCTGCCCCTACCACCGCCGCGTCGATGCGGACAGGGCCTCCATCGGCTGGGAATCCGCCACCGCCGCCCTCGACGAGCTGCATCGCGCCGGGTGCCGCATCGTCGTCTTCGAGGGGGGGGAACCCCTGATGTGGAGTGACGGCACGCACCGCTTCAGGGACCTGGCGCGGTACGCGCGAGGCCGTTTTCTCTGCACGGCGGCCACGACGAACGGCACCCTGCCCCTCGACGTGCCCGTCGATGTCCTGTGGGTGAGCCTCGACGGCACGAAGCCCACGCACGACCGGCTGCGGAGTCATTCCTTCGACCGGGTCTGGGAGAATCTCCGGACGCCCCCGCGGGGCAAGCTGCTTGTGCATTTCACGTTGAACCGGGAAAACTGGAGGGACCTGGAGGGACTGCTGGATGTGCTGAAGCACAGACCCGCGGTGCGGGGCGTGACGCTGCAGCTCTTCTACCCTTACGGCCAGGGAGAGGAAGCCCTCGCGCTGTCGACGTCCGAGAGGCGTGAGGCGATCGGCCTGGCCATTCGTCTCAAGGACCGCGGCCACCCGATCCTCAACTCGCGGAGGGCCCTCGAGAACATGGTTGCAAACAGCTGGACGTGCCATGACAGGCTGCTCGTCAACGTGGACCCCGACGGGTCGATCACCCAGGGTTGCTATGTCCGCAGCCGCGGCGCAGTTCGCTGCGGCGACTGCGGGTTCACGCCCGTCGCAGAGCTGTCGGGGGCCTTCGATCTGGCGCCCGGCTCCATCCTGGCCGGCTGGAAGGCCTTCGTAAGCCCCTGACCCCTATTTCTCCCCCTCCATCTCCATCCGCAGGGCCAGCACCTCCATCAGGTCTTTCAGCGTGACGATCCCCGCGAGGCGGCCGTTCTCGACGACCAGGAGACGGCTGTTGCCCGTCTCGTTCATCAAGGCAAGCGTTGCCAGGGCGTCCGTGTCGGGCCCGATGACGGTTGCCGCGTCGCAACGCGCGGCCACCTCCCCCACGGTACGGCGGGGCCAGTCGGCCCGGGGCACATCCCTGAGCGACCGCACCGTAAGGCATCCGGCCAGCTCCCCGGCCCGCACAACGGGGTAGATCTGGTGATGCGTCCTGTAGAGGTACTCCTCCACGAAAGCCTGCAGAGTGATGTCCGGCGGGATGACGACGGGATCGGGGGTCATGAAGCGGCTCACCCTGAGACCCGCGAGGACGTCCCGCGTCAGCACCTGCCGGTACGACGACCGGGCGGCGCCGCGCAGGAACAGGCCGATCATCGCCTGCCAGAGGCCCCCGATGAAATTGCCCTCGATGATCTCCCAGAGCCCCAGCGCGATGAACACGATGCCGAAGGCCGAACCGACCCGGGAGGAGATCATCGTGGCCCAGCGCAGGTCCTTCTTCCACAGCCACAGGGCGGAGCGGAACACCCGGCCCCCGTCCAGGGGAAAGGCGGGCAGGAGGTTGAACAGGGCCAGGATGACATTCACCCAGACGAGGTAGAAGAGAACGCCGTTGACCGCCGGGGGCCATCCGGCCGACTCCCCCGCCCGGAGGAGCCCGTAGAAGGCCGCCGCGGTGAGCAGGCTGGAGACGGGCCCGATGACGGCCGTCAGGAACTCCGCCTTCGCGCTGGGGGGCTCCTCGCTCATCTCGGCCACTCCCCCGAAGATGAACAGGGTGATCCCTCTCATGGGGATGCCGAACCGCCGGGCCACGAGCGAGTGGCTCAGCTCGTGGAGGATGATGGAAAGGAAGAGCCCCACGGCTCCGGCGACCCCCATGGCCCAGTAATTCGCCGCCGGCATGCCCTCGTAGTAGGCGGGGAAAATCCCCTTGGCAAGCGACCAGGTGATGAGCACGGCCAGGACGATCCAGCTCGAATCGAGCCTGACCTCGAAACCCAGCAGCTTGAAGAGCGTCACCCGGTTGCCGAACATACGATGCCTTTACGACAGCCCTTGCCTTCTATCTATCGCCGGCCACAGGGTCAGCGACGGCGAAAACGGCTGTGCAGGCTCGAGCGCCAAACCTCGAGCAACACGGTAAAATCCTCTTCCACAACAAATCCTTGCTCCTCGACCCTTGCTGCTTGCTGCTCCACCCCTTGTTCCTGCCCCCTGAACCCCGGTCCCTGACCCCTGTCTCATACCCTGCCGTATGTTTCCGTGAGTTCCCTGAGCCATCGCTCCAGGCGCCGGTCCGGCACCCCGGGGGGCATGCGCCAGCGCCACCAGCCGCCCTTTCCCGCGGGCCTGTTTGTCCGGGCCTCCTCGCCCAGGCCCAGCACGTCCTGCATGGGGATGATCGCCGTCGACGCCACGGACATCATCGCCAGGCGGATCATCTCCTCGTGGACGCGGGCCGCGGGGACCCTGCGGCCCAGGTAGGCAAAGAATCTCTCTTTCTCCTCTTTTCTCGCCTCCGTCTCGAACCAGCCGCGTGCGGTGTTGTTGTCGTGGGTGCCCGTGTAGACGAAATCCTTCTCGACGTGGCGGTGCGGTGCGTGATGCTCCGACCCTGATTCGGAGCCGAAGGCGAAGAGGAGGACGCGCATCCCGGGCAACCCGAGCCGGTCCAGGGCCTCGCGCACGTCCGGGGGGATGGTCCCCAGATCCTCGGCCACCAGGGTGCCCCGCGGGGCTTCGCGCATGACGGCGCGGAACAGCCCCTGCGCCGGCACCGGCACCCATTGCCCGCGCGCGGCGGTCCGGCTGCCGGCTGGCACCTCCCAGTAGGAGATGAGCCCGCGGCAGTGATCGATCCGGAGGAGGTCGAAGAGCTTGAGGTTGTGTCGGACCCGCCCGACCCACCAGGCAAACCGGCTCCTGCGGTGGGCGTCCCAGTCGTAGACGGGGTTTCCCCACAGCTGCCCCGTGCGGCTGAAGTAGTCCGGCGGGACGCCGGCCACAAAGGCGGGACGGCCGTCGGGATCCAGCTTGAACAGGGCGGGGTTCCCCCACACGTCGGCGCTGTCGTGCCGGACATAGCAGGGCAGGTCCCCCATGACCCGTATGCCGCGGCCCCTGCAATAGGCCCGCAGGGCGGCCCACTGCCTGAAGAAGACGAACTGCCTGAATTTCTCCTCTTCGACCAGGGGTGCGATTTCCCGGACGTGCGGCGCCAGGACCCTCATCCTGCGTGTTCGGAACCCCTCCGCCCAGCGGTTCCAGGGTGTCCTGCCGAAGATCGTCTTGAGAGCCCTGAACGTGGCGTACTCGTCGAGCCAGCGCCCCTCGGCCCGGCAGAAGTGCTCGTAGTCGTATCGCAGGCCTCCCGAGCAGGCGGAAAAACGCCTCCACGCCTCCGAAAGCAGACTCTCCTTGAAGGCGGCGGCACGCCGGTAATCGACGCGGCCCGCCGGGAAGCGGGGCACGCGGGTGAAGTCCTGCCTTGTCAGCAACCCGTCCTCGACGAGTTTCTCCGGGCTCACGAGCCATGGGTTTCCGGCAAAGGCGGACGAGCCGCTGTAGGGCGAGCAGCCCGTGAGCAGGTCCGTCGGGGACAGGGGGAGCATCTGCCAGAGCTGCTGGCCGGCGCGGTGCAGAAAATCGGCAAACCGGTAGGCCCCGGGCCCGAGGTCGCCGATGCCGTAGGGCGTCGGCAAGGAGGTCACGTGCAGGAGGATCCCGCTTCGCCTGGTGTTCCCCATTCCTTACCTGTAATTCTCGGGGTTCCTCTCTCCGGCCAGCAGGCGTGAGAGTTTCAGGGCATCGCGTGCCGCATCGCCCTGCATCGTGTTGTCGAAAAAGACGTAGACGGCCCTGCCCTCATCGAGCCATCCCCGGATCGCCGCCGCGCGCTCCTCGAGGAATGCATCGGCATATGCGCCGCGGTACGGTTCACGGAGCGGGCCATGGAGACGGATGTAGACGAAGCCGGCCGTCACCGCGTCGGGAGAGCGGAGCCCCGCGAAGTCGTAGATGCAGAATGCCGCCCCGTACCGTTTCAAAATAGCACAGGTCTCTTGTCGAAACCAGCCGGGATCGCGGAACTCGAAGACGTAGCGGAACCCCTTGTCCAATGCCTCACAGAATGAGGCTAACACCTTCCCGTTGAAAGAGAATTTTGCGGGGAGCTGAAGGAGGACCGGGCCGAGCTTCGCCCCCAGGGAGCGGACGCGATCCAGGAAGGGGCCGACCGTGTTTTCGGGCTCCCCGAGCCTCTTGATGTGGGTGATGTAGCGGCTCGCCTTGACGGCAAAAACGAACCCTTCGGGGGTCAGGTCGCGCCACCGGGCCAGGGTCGACTCGAGAGGGAGGCGGTAGAAGGTGCTGTTGATTTCAAGGCTCCGGAACCGCGAGCTGTAATAAGCCAGGAATTCCCGCGCGGGCATCTTGGCCGGGTAGAACGAACCCCGCCAGGAGGGATAGGAGAAGCCCGACGTCCCTATGAAGAGGGAGGGCCTTTTCCCTTCGGTCACCCCATCAACGCCTCCTTTTCCCGCTTTTGCCTGTCCCGTGCGGATGCCCCGCGAAGTTAAGTAGAGCAGAAGAGCGGAATAAGATCCATTCCCCTGCTCTGTCCGCTCTTCGTAACTTCCTATCTTCCGCTCTTCATGACGGGGAAGCGTCAGGACGGCCGGTTGTCCACAGTTATCCCGACAGCAGATCAGCACGGAGTACGGTGACCGCCTGTCCGCCGATCAGGACGCGGTCGCCCTTCAGTCCGACGCGCAGGATTCCGCCCCGCGCCGACACCTGCTGGGCCTTCAGGGACGTCTTGCCGAGCTTCGCCCCCCAGTAAGGTCCCAGGCAGCAGTGGGCCGACCCCGTCACCGGGTCCTCGTCGACGCCCACGGCGGGGGCGAAGAAACGGGAAACGAAATCGAAGCCCGCCGAGCGGCTGCGGCTCGTGACGATGACCCCACGCATGTCGACTTTTTTCAGGAGGGTCATGTCGGGAACGAGTTCCCGTACGATCTGTTCGTCGGCCACCTCGACGAGGCGGTCGAAACGGTTGCGCCCCGAGTACAGGGGCTTCACGCCGAGGGCCTCGACGAGTTCCGGCGGGGCAACGGCCGTCCGTTCCGGCTCGGCGGGGAAGTCCATCTCGATCCAGTCGCCCTCCCGCATCGCAGACAGGGTCCCGCTGCGGGTGTGGAACCGCACGGGATCGCCCGGCGCCGCAGCCCCCGTCTCCCAGAGGATGTGAGCGCTCGCGAGGGTTGCGTGTCCGCAGAGTTCGACCTCGACGGCAGGGGTGAACCAGCGCAGGGTGTAGCTTCCGTCGTCCCGCCTCTCCAGGAAGGCGGTCTCCGAGAGGTTCATCTCCCGGGCCACGTTCTGCCTCCAGCCGTCATCGCGCGGCCCGCTGAGCACGCAGACGGCGGCGGGGTTTCCCGCAAAGGCCCGGTTCGTGAAGGCGTCGACGACATGGATTCGCTGGTTCATCGCTCGCAACCCTTTCCGCCCCTCGACGGGACGTGGTCGGCTTCCGGCATTTCCAACCTTCTCACCCTCTTGCCCTCTCATCTTCTCTTTGCGCGGGATGCGCCCCCGGTCAACAGCCTGCCGGTCAGGGCCTCCGGGGTCACTTCGCCGGCTCGGGCTTCAGGAGGACCTGCTTGATGTTGTTGCCCTCGTCGGCCTCCTCGATCTGCTCCGTGATGTCCAGCCAGACCCGGACGGCCGTGGGCTCCGTGATCCGGATGGGGCTCGTGTACGTCACGGTCCCGCCGGGGTTGCGCAGGACTCGGTCCGGGTCCGCGGACCACAGGGTCGCGTAGTCCACGAACTGCACGCCGATCATGATCACGAAACAGGCCGCGAAGGACTCCGTGGACCGGTAGGCGGTGTCAGGCAGGGTCCCCGGTCCCGCGTTGCGGATGTCCACGGCGATGTTGCCCGCCTGGTTCAGATAAATCCTGTCGACCACCAGGTCGGGCTTCGGGGCAGCACCCTGGGCCGATGCCCCGGCGGCAGTGCCCAGCAGGGCCCCGAAAACGATCAGCGTGATGGCGATTCGATTCAGGTGCAGCATGGTTTCCTCCGTTTCTTGGTCACTGTCTTTGCCCGGGCTCCCCGTCACAGGAGGTAGCTGTGCAGGCTGTCGAGGTAGTTCACCCCGAGGTAGGTGAAGAGCACCGACGCAAAGCCTGCGATGGCCATGATTGCGACGCGCTTGCCCCTCCAGCCGCGAACGAGGCGGGCG
>MVQS01000341.1 GCA_002067855.1 Syntrophaceae bacterium PtaB.Bin038 | reverse complement strand
CGTGGCGAACCCGCCGCCGTAGCAGGCCAGCAGGTAGCACGCGGCGATCGTGAACATGAGCTGGTTGCTGATCTGAGGCAGGAAGATGTACAGGGCCGCCTGACTGGCGAACATGACCATGAAGACCATCTTGCGGCCGATCTTGTCGGAGAGCGACGCCCAGAAGAGACGCCCGAGGCCGTTGAAGATCGAGGCGATGGCGAGGATCGTGCCGCCGGCGACGGCCAGGTCGGCGGGGGAGATCCCGGGGTTCGTGTTCTTCACGACGACCTGCGCCAGGGGCGAGAGCTGGGAGATGAGGCCCAGGCCCGCCGAGACGTTCAGGAACAGCATGCCCCAGAGCATGAACCACTGGGGCGTCTTGATCGCTTCATCGAAGGTGAAGGAGTCCGCCGCCGACACGGTCGTTGCCGGGGGCGTCCAGCCCGCGGGGATCCAGCCCTTGGGCGGGTTCTTGTAGAACTGGGCGGCGCCCGTGACCAGCACGAGGAAGATCACGCCCCAGATGTAGAACGTCTTGGCCACGCCCATGTCATTGACCATCCCGGGGGCGATCTTGCCCATGAAGAAGGCGCCGGCGCCGAAGCCCATGACGGCCAGCCCCGTGATGAGGCCGCGCTTGTCGGGGAACCAGCGGATCAGCGTCGCGATGGGCGTCACGTAGCCAAAGCCGTTGCCCAGGCCGCCGATGACGCCGAAGCCCAGCCAGAGCAGGAACAGGTTTCCCACCTGATCGGCAAAGCCCGCCAGCAACACGCCCGAGCCGAAAAGGATGCCGCCGATGGTGGCGACAAACCGGGGCCCCTTCTTGTCCACAAGGGTCCCGCCGAAGGCGGCCGCCAGGCCGATGACGGCCATGTTGATCATCATGGTCGCCTGGACGGGCGTCTCGCCCCAGCCGTGGGTCTTCATCAGAGGGATTTTGAAGACGGACCAGGCGTAGACCGTCCCCAGGCACAGCTGCATGACGATGGCCGCTATTGCGATAATCCAGCGTTTGCTCTCGAGATTCTCGTTGCTCATACGGATACAACCTCCCCTTTCATCGGTTTCTCTGCACAAAAAAAAGGGCTAAAAGCCCCCCGTGGACGCTTTCAGCCCCGTTGCCGCCCATGCCCGATGCTTATCGGTCTTCATAGTTTGTCGTCACCCTGTATCCCGCTCCGCGCAGCGCCCTGCAGAGCTCGCGGATGTCTTCCGTGTTCACCCGAAGTACCGAGAAGCGGGTCGCCGGGTCGGTCTTGTTCACGGTGGAGACCATCGAGATGATCGAGAGCCCCAGCCCCTTCACGATGCCCGCGATGTTGCAGATCTCGCCCATGTCGCTCGGGATGGAGAGCTCGATGCGCGACGTCGACGTGCCCACACCCATCACCTCGAGCAGGACGTTGAGCATGTCGCAGGTGGTGATGATCCCGACCAGCTCCCCGTCCTTCACGACGGGCAGGCAGCCGATCCTCTTCTCATTGAGGATCTTCGCGGCCTCCTCGATCGGTGTTTCGGGTCCCACCGTGACGGGGTTGCGCGTCATGATGTCCCCGGCCTTCATCTCCGAGAGCAGGTAGTTCAGCTCGTGCACGGAAAGGGTGCTTGCCGGCGAGGCCGAGTTCTCGCGGATGTCGCCGTCGGTGATGACGCCGACGACCCTGCGGCCCTCCACGACGGGGACCTGGTTGATGTCCTTCTCGCGCAGGACGTTCCGGACATGCAGGACGCTGGCGTTTCTGGTCACCGTGACGACGTTTCGCGTCATGCGCCGCCCGACAAACATGGCCGCACCCCCTTACGTTGACTTCGCCGCCTCCGCTTTCCCGGTCGCCGCCGTCCTCGCTAGCCTTCTCGTTTTCTTCTTCAGGCGGCTGATCTTCCTGTTGAGCCGCGTCGCCTCGGCGCGCCGGCCCGCCTCGCGGAGTTCCTCCCGCTGCGCCCGGGACTCCCGGATTCGCCTCTTGACCTCCACGATGGTGTCGACGGGCCTCTCCCGCATCTGCTTTGCAGGAAGGCCCCTGGCCTGCCTGATGGCGGCGATCAGCTCTTCCTTCTTCATCGCCGTGACCCCGGAGATGCCCCCCATCGCCAGGGCCATCTCCTTGAGCTCCTTGACCGTCAGTTTCTCCAGTTGCTTTTCTTTTTCCATCGTCGTTCCTCCGTGAAGGGCTGGATGGTAAAAAGACACCGGCCGGAGCATGGCGCCTGGCGCTTCACCCCGCCGTTTTCATTGCATTTTTTTGGAGAACGGGCTTGAGGCACTGGTCTCTATATCAGAGGGTGCCGAGAAAATCAAATCAAATCCCGGACGCGGGAGAGGCGGCCTCAGGGAATCCTGTCGAACAGGAGGACGGCCTTGTCGTACTGTGCCGTGGCGAGGTGTTTGCCGTCCGGGCTGAAGGAGATACCGTTTACGATCCCGTAGAAACTGCGGATGTTTTTCAGGATTTCTCCGGAGGCGGGATTCCAGATGAGGATGCTGTTGCCTCCGGTTGCCAGGCGGCTCCCGTCGCGGTTCCAGTCGAGGCAGAAGATCACGCCCTCCTGCCCGATGAGGGTCCGGACCTGCTTGCCCGATGCCGCGTCCCAGAGGATGATCTTCTGGTCCAGTCCCGCCGAGGCGAGGGTCTTCCCGTCCGGGGCATAGGAAAGGGCCTTGAGGAAGCTCGCATGGCCCCGGAGCGTCATCAGGGGCTCTCCCTGCTTCACGTCCCAGACCAGGACCAGGCCGTCGTCGCCCCCCGACGCGAGGCGCCGGCCGTCCGGGCTGAAGGCCACGGCATCCACCACGTCGCCGTGCCCCTCGAGGACCTTTTCGATTCGCTTCGCCTGCACGTCCCAGACGATGATGCGCCGGTCGTTGCTTGCCGAAGCGAGCCGTTTGCCGTCGGGGCTGAAGGCAAGCGACACGATCCACCCGTCGTGTCCGGTGAGGGTCCCGCTGAGGGTTCCCGAGCCCGTGTCCCACAGGTGGATGAGCTTGTCCTGCGCCCCCGAGGCCAGGGTCTTGCCGTCGGGGCTGAAGGCGACGCGCATGATCGACTCCGTGTGCGCGCGCAGGGTATGCACGGGAACGCCCGTCTCGGCGTTCCAGATGACGATGTCCTTGTCGGCCCCCGCCGAGGCGAGGGTCTTGCCGTCGGGGGCGAAATCCACGGCCCAGACGATCGACGAGTGCCCCCGGAAGACCCGGTCGGGTCGGCTGCTGAGCGAGGAGGCGAAGAAGTAGCGCGAGAGGAATTTCTTCACGAACCCCGTGACGCCGGGTTCTTCATGGTTCCGGACGTACCGCTGCTCATCGGGGGTCAGGCCGGGACCGCAGCCGGCGAGCATGAACAGGGCAAGGAGGCAGACAACCCCTGCAGACCGGAGATGACGATTCGACATGACAGACCCCTGGCACAACGAGAAGTCAGGAACTCAGGAAGTTAAGAAGCTCGAAAAAGGATGTAATCCGGGTATTTCTCACCCCCCGGCGCCTCAAGCCTTTTGCCATAGGCCTCACGCCTGCCGTTTGCTAAATATCTTCTTCCGAGGGAATAATCAACTTCCGATTTACGTACAGCGGGTCGTGGAGTTTGATCTTGTTGGCCTTCATCAGGGCCGCGATCGTCGTGTTGTGCTTCACGGCGATCTTCTCGAGGGTGTCTCCCCTGCGGACCGTGTAGGTCGCGCTTTTCTTCTTTGTCTTCGCGGCCGCCTTCTTCTCTGCCGGTGCCTCCCGGCCCCTGTCCCTCTCTGCCGCGGGGACCTTCAGCTTTCGGTCCACGTAGAGGGGGTCTTTCACTTTCAGGTTGTTGAGCCCGGCGATCTCGGCGGCCGTCGTGCCGTGCGCCGCCGCGATCTTCTCCAGCGTGTCGCCCTTGCGTACCTTGTACGTCGTGGTTTTCGGCGCCGCCTCGGCCCCCCCCGATTTCTTCGCCGCCGTCGCCTTCGGGCCCGCGGCCGGCTCGGCCGCCGGCTCCTCGTCGGGCCTCTCCACGGGCACCCTGAGCTTGCGCCCGGCCGCAGGGGTCTCGCCGGCCTTGAGGTTGTTCAGGGTCCGGAGGGTGCGGACCGTGGTGTGATGCTTCAGGGCGATCCTCTCCAGCGTGTCGCCCTTCTGAACGCGGTAGGTCACGGTCTCGGGAACGGGCTTCTCCTCCTCCTTCGCCGGGGTGGCGGGGATCTTGAGCTTGCGGTCCACCCAGAGAGGGTCCCTGAGCCTCAGGCCGTTGAGCCTGGCGATCTCGGGGGCGGTCGTGCCGTGCGCCGCCGCGATCTTCTCCAGCGTGTCCCCCTTCCTGACGCGGTAGGTCACGACGCCGTTCTTCCTCGTCCCGCCCGGGTCGGCGGCGCGGGTTTTTTCCTTCTTCGCCGGAGTCGGCTCGGCTTCCTCCCCGCCCTTCTCGATGGCCCGGCCTTCCCGCTGGCGCGGTTTCTCTGCCTTCTCGTCTTTCCTCGCGGCCGGCGACGCCTTCTCCTCCGCGCGGGCGTGCTGCACGTCAACGGGGGGCCGGCCGTTGGGGGCGAACCGCACAATCGCCTGCGCGATGGCCCCGGCGATTTCTTCCTGGAAGGCCGGCGTCCGCAACAGCTTCTCCTCCACGGGGTTCGAGATGTAGGCCGTCTCGACGAGAACCGAGGGGATCTCGGGCATTTTCAGGACTCGAAAGGGGGCCCCCTGGACCGTGTTGAACTTCAGGGTGTTGATCTCGGACATGCTCCGGAGCGTGAGCTGCGCGAGCTCCCGGGAGCGGTTGATCGTGTTGGTCATCACCATGTCGAGGGTGATGATGTCGGTCTCGTCGATCGCGTCGTCGTTGGCCCAGCCGCCGATCACGTCTGCGAGGTTCTCCTTGCGGGCCAGAAGCCTCGCCGCCTCGTTCGTCGCGCCGCCCGTGGAGAGGATGTACGCCGAGCCCCCGCGGATCGTGCGGTTGCGGACGGCGTCGGCGTGGATGCTGACGAAGACGTCGGCCCCGTAGTCGCGGGCGATCTTGAGGCGCTTCTTGAAGGGGACGTAGTAGTCGCCCGTGCGGGTGAGGAAGGCCTGGTAGCCCTCGCGCCTGTTGAGGTTGTCGCGCAGCTTCTTCGCGATCTTGAGGACGACGTCCTTCTCGCGCGTCCCCATCTTGCCGACGGCTCCGGGGTCTTCGCCGCCGTGGCCCGCGTCGATGACGACGATCTTCGCCTTCTGGAGCTTCTTGACCTCCCGGCGGCTGAGGCTCTCCTTTTCCTCGACCTCGGGGAACTGCAGGTCGATGACGATCCGGTTGGGCTTGTCGAGGAACTTCTTGAGCTTGAAGACCTTCGCCTCCACGTCCTGCGAGAGGGTCAGCTCGATGCGGACGCTCTCGTCGGGCAGGACGGCGACGTCGATCTTCTCGATGCCCGGCTTGTTCAGGAAGCTCTGGAGGGGCACGTCCTCCGCGATGTCGGCCTTCTTCACCGTGAGGGTGAGCCGCCGGCCCTCCTTCGCCACGGCGTAGGTCGCCTCGTCGCTCGTGTCGATGACGACGCGCGTGTAGTCCGGCGCGGCCCAGTGACGGATGTTGGAAACGTAGACAAGCCCCCAGGCAGGGGTTGTCAGAAGCCCCGTCAGGAGCAGGGTTGCGGGAAGGATCGCTCTGAAGAGTCTAGTCATCTCGTACCCGGCATGCCTCAACCGTGCCGAATCTATCAGATTTCCGGCGGTTCCACAACACCGGCGTTCAATAAAATGGGTTGACAGAATCGGCCCGAAGTGCCATTTACACAGGCAATTTTACGCGGGAGACGTCATGCTGATCCGGGATTTGTTCAACCAGAAAAAGCGGACTCTCTCCTTCGAGGTCTTCCCGCCCGTGCGCGAGGGAAACCTGGAGAGCCTCTTCGCGACGATCGCGGAGCTCAAGGAGCTCAACCCCGACTTCATCTCCGTGACCTACGGGGCCGGAGGCGGGACGCGGGACAAGACGATCGAGATCGCCGCGCGCCTGAAAAACGAGATCCGCAGCGAGGCCCTCGCCCACCTGACCTGCGTGGCCTCGACGCGGGACGACATCGCCCGCATCCTCGAGGACATGAAGGCGCAGAACATCGAGAACATCCTCGCCCTGCGGGGCGACCCGCCCCGGGGGGAGGAGAAGTTCGTCCGGCCCGCGGGGGGCTTCGGGTTTGCCAATGAACTCGTCGAGTTCATCCAGGCGCACAACGGGTTCTCCATCGGGGTGGCGGGCTACCCCGAAGGACACCCCGAGGCGCCGAGCCTCGACGACGACCTGAAGAACCTCAAGCGCAAGGTGGACGCCGGGGCCGATTTCATCATCACCCAGCTCTTCTTCCACAACGAGGACTTCTACCGGTTCCGGGACCGGGCGATGGCGATGAAGATCCGGGTGCCCATCATCCCCGGCATCTTCCCCATCCTCAATTACAAACAGATCCTGCGCATCACGGAGCTCTGCGGGGCAAAGATCCCCGAGGCGCTGGGCGAGCGGCTCTGCCGGCTCAAGGACAAGCCCGGGGAGGTGGAGAAGTACGGCATCGAGTACGCCCAGCAGCAGGCCTGGGACCTCATCCGCAACGAGGTCTGCGGCCTGCACATCTGCACGATGAACCAGAGCCGCGCGGCGCGGAAGATCGTCCGCGAGCTGGCCCTGTGAGGGGTCGGGGGAATCCGGGAACGATCAGTGGCGGGGCTTGCGGGACTTGTGGAGGGCCTCCGAGAGGGCCTCTTCCAGCATCCGCTCGGCCAGCGCGTCGGCGTCGACCGTGTAGCGGCCCTGCCCGACCCGGTCCTTCAGCCTCTTGACTTTCTCCTGCCTGATCTCGGGAATCTCACGAACAACCTGGAGAAGCTGCAGCATGCATTCTTCCTTGCGCAGGATTCGGGCCATCGTGTTCTCTCCTTTTCGGCGGCGTGCCGAGGTTTCGTTTGCACTCCTCGGGAGCACCTCGCGTGCCGGGGGGTAATCCTTGCCGTGCCGCCGGCATTAACCAAATATGTCAACAACTTACGGGAACAGCGCACGATTCGGGCCACCGGCGCGGGGCGCCCGCGGCTATGCTGCAAGGGCCCGGCATTGAAATTTCTGATGCCGATTCAGGGGGTTGACGCGGGAATGCCGTTATGGCACGGTCCATTACTGAACGGATCGAGCTGACCCCGGCGCGGCGGGGGAAACCGGGGTTTGAAAATTTTTTCCATCAGGGTATTCACATATTTCAACGGACGTGCTAAAAGGCATCATCCGGGTGCGGCCTGGCGGAGATTTCACCGGTCCGACCCGGTTTCCGTTTGACGGAACACGAAAAGGCGCGGGCGGTTAGCTCAGTAGGATAGAGCGTTGGTCTCCGGAACCAAAGGTCCTGGGTTCGAGCCCCAGATCGCCCGCCATGAAATCAAGGGGTCGGCCGTTTTTCGGCCGGCCCCTTTTTTTCGTCTCCACAGGGGTCACCGGGGCCGATGCGCCGTCCTTGACAGAAACAGCAGGAATTGCAACATTAAGGCGGCAGGGAAAAGCAGTTCATCCGACCGGACGACAGTAAAACACGCCCTGCTTCAGGATCATGAGCACAAACGCAGACCTGCACGTCAAGAAAACGGTGAATTCCGTATTGGTGACCCTGGATCGCTGCGGCAAGCATGAACTCGCGGCCACACTGCTCCGAAAGGGGTTCTTCGTCGCCCTGATCCGATCCGCCGAGATCGAGGAGTACTGCAAGAACCTCAAGGACCGGGGGGAGTGGCATTCCCTTCAGCACGGAGACTACGGCATCCTCATCGACACGCGGGTCCCTCTCCCCGAGCGTTACGACGACTTCATGGCGCATGCCCGGAGGGTTTCTGCGATCTTCGGCGAGATCGGGACCTGGTACTGCGCCTGAACAATGCGGGGCGCACCTGAAACCGTTCGTGGACAGGCATGAACGCGGGGAGGGTGAACCATGAAAAAGCTCATCACCGGAGCCGTCTGTGCGGCAACCATCGCGGCTGTCGCCGTGGTGCTTCTACCCGTTGCCGCCGTCAGGATCGCCGTCCGGTTGTCGAAGCCGCGGGACGAGGTCCGGGCGGAACGGCCCGAGGCGGACAGGATACCCCTTGCCGGCGGCGCGCCGCCGGCAGAGCCGCATGAAATGCCGGGATGAATCCGGCCGTACAGGCCGTCCGGGGCAGTGCCTGCACCCATGGAAGGGGGAAATCATGCCGGGCAGACGACCGTTCATCGCAATCGCCGTTCTCGCCGTTGTTCTTCTCGCCGCATCTGCGGGATCCGCGCTCGAGGCGGACTGGGTCTACTTCGCCTCGACGGCGAAGGGGGCCCACTACTACGACGCGCAGAGCGTCAAGAAGACGACCGTGACGCTGACCGTGCAGGAGAAGACCGTTTACAGCGAGGACGGGAGAAGGTCCGCGGAGAAGTTCCTGAAAGGGACGGGCGAGTACAGGGGGCAGAAGCCGGACCACGTGATCGCGGTGAGCGAATTCAACTGCAAGGCGGCGAAGGCGCGCAGCCTCTCCATGACGATCTACGACGCCGACGGCAAGCGCATCGCCGTGAGTCCCGCGGGCGGGTCCCCCTGGCGGGATCTGGCACCCGGGACCCTGCACGAGCGGCTTGCCCGGCAGGTCTGCCCGTGACGATCGAAGGCAACCCCTCCGGCGGGCGAAGGGACCGGCGGGACGACGAGGGCGGCGGATGGATTCCGGCTGCCCTATTTTTTCGGCTTGGCGTGGCTGTCGACGAACCCGGGGGGCTTGCGGCGGACCCAGCGGATGAACTTGGCGATCTCGGGGTGGACGCGAACCGCCTCGGGCGTGCCGTACTCGGAGGCCAGTTCCTTCGGGGTGAAGACACTGTGGATCTTGCGGTGGCACACGACGTGGATCGCGTCGGAGTCTCGGCCGCCGCGGGACCGGGGCAGCCAGTGATGGCGGTCGGCGCTGGGGCCGCAGGCGATGGGCCTGCCGCAGACGGGGCAGACGATCCCTTCCCCGGCCTTCCGCGGGGGACTCACGGGACCGTCTCCGCCGTTCGGGAGCCGAGCGGCGTCATGGAGATCGCGTCGACGGGGCAGTCCCTCGCGCAGAGGCTACAGCCGATACAGCGCTTCGGCTCCTTGAGGAAGGGATACGCGTGCGGCTCGGGCCCGGGGGAGGGCTCCCCGAGATCGAGGCAGTTGACCGGGCAGGTGTCCACGCAGATCCGGCAGGGCGTGCAGATCTTGAGATCGAAGGCGGGCTTGAGCCACTCGGCGTATTTCATCTTCGCGCAGACGTTGCCCGCTTCATCCCTTACGGCCTCGACGGGACAGACGCGCCCGCAGGTGCCGCAGTCGATGCACAGAGACGGGTCGATGACGTGAAGCGACTTCTTCTCGCCCCGGATGGCGCCGGTGGGGCACATCTTGAGGCATGCCCCGCAGCCGTTGCAACTGTCCGTAATCAGGTGTGCCATTGCCGTCTTTCTGGTGTCTGTCTACCCTTTTATGCCCACGAACATCGGAAGAGCAGAACTTAGGAAGAGCGGACAAGAAATGAAATCGCTCCGCTCTTCTGCTCTTCCTAGCTTCCGCTCTTCCGGTCTTCCACGGGCGGCACGCCCGTTTCGGCATCCCAGCCGAACTGCCGCCAGTAGTCGCTCATCATCTTCGCGATGTCCACGGTC
>MVQS01000340.1 GCA_002067855.1 Syntrophaceae bacterium PtaB.Bin038 | reverse complement strand
AGGGCCTTGAGGCCGAAGTGCCGCTTGCCGATCACCATCATCTGCGCCGTCGAGGTGAAGATCTCGTAGGGCCGCTGGCCCATCATCGCTTCCAGGATCTTCCAGCTGCCGTTTGGCCGAAGGGCCAGGAGACCCCGGTCGACGGCGGCCACGGCCAGCTCCGTCCCCCCCGGCGGTTTTTGCCCGGAGGCCGTGCGGACCCGGAAGAGAACGTCCGCCTCCTGGCGAACCCGGTAGACCGGCCTGTCGGGCTTGACCTCCACGGCCAGCTCGTGTTCCCTCCATCCCACGCGGATCTCGGCGATGCCGAGCTTCCAGGCGGGCTTTCCGGGGTCGAAGGTCGCCGTGGGGGCCGCCTCGCCCGTCCGGCCCCGGACGGCGAGGACCGAGACGAAGGCGTTGGGCGCGTAGTTCCGCTTCACGGGGATCTCCACGACGGGGTTCGTGCCCGAGAGCTTCTGCACGAAGGCGTCCGCGATGCCCTCGCGCTCCACCGTGACCAGGGCCGTCGCCTCGCGGAAGGGCATGCGGACCTGCAGGCGGGCCTTCTCGCCGGGTTCGTAGCGCTTCTTTTCGGGGATGACGTCGATGCGGTCGTCGTTGCGCGCCTCGAACCACCAGTCGTCCTTGCCGGCCGCCCAGAGGCTGAAGGTCGCCAGGGCCGGGTTGCCGTCGGCGTCCCTTGCCTCGGCCTGCAGGATCACGTTGCCCGAGACGGGCGAGGGCGCCTCGCAGAGCAGCAGCCCCGAGGCGTCGGTCCTGCCCTTGCAGTGAGGGCCCGCCTCGCAGACCGCCGTATGGGCGTCGTCGGATTCGGCCTTGCAGGGCACGGCGATCCGCTTGACCTCGGAGACGTTCTCGTAGGAGTAGAACCCGCCGGCGATCCGCCTGCGGTGCGAGTAGGTCTTGCGCTGGTAGAGCTCCACGGCAACTTCCGTGTCGGGCACGGGGTTGCCCGCCAGGTCGAGCACGACCACGCGGTAGCGGAGCGAATCGGCCGAGGCCGTCCAGGATTCCGGCTTCAGGCCCACGGCGAGCCTCGACGGGGCAAGCGGGATGTCCGCGGCCGCCGTCTGGACCTCTCCGTTGGGGTCGCGGTACTCGAGCTCGGCGTGGAGGGACCTGGGCGCGTCGATCGTCGGCAGCTTCGCGAACGCCGTCCGCGCGGAGCCCGTCTCGTCGAGCCTCAGCTCCTGTGTGGGCAGGCGGCGCAGGCGGTCGCGGGCGGGGCCGTCCTCATCGCCCAGGCCCATCTCGTCGTAAGCCGACAGCGTCCGGGTGCCCTCCCTCAGCCGCTCGCCCGAGAAGGTGTACTCGTCGTATCCCGCAAAGCTCAGCGCCCGTGGACGGATCTCGCCGCGGAGCTTCACGGGGAGCCGTCCCGCCCCGCCGCCGGTGAAGTAGGACACGGAGAGATCGAGGCCGACCTCCTTGGGCCGCACGGGGGGGGCGGCGGGGCCCTGTATGACGGCCTTCATCAGGGGGATGCGGAACTCCTCCACCTGGAAGGAGCCCGTGGTGAGCTTCGGCGCATTCCTGTCGCCCTTCCGGGCGAGGCTCACCTCGTAGGAGCCCAGGCGTGCCCCCTCGGGGATCTTCCAGTCCGTCGCGGCGCTGCCGTTGTCTTCCCAGGCCAGCGGCACGCGGTACTCCTGCCCGCTGCCGCCGTGGCGGATCACCGCCTCGTCGAAGCGGGAGCGGTCCCCGGGCAGGGAGAGGCCCGCCGTCGTGGGCACCCGCAGGATGTGCTTCATGTGCACCGTCTCGCCGGCCCGCAACAGGGTGCGGTCCAGGATCGTGTGGCCGACGACGTCGTCGAGTCCGCGCCAGTCGCCCGAGGGGAGCTGGAAGCGCCAGGGCTCGATGCCGTCCTCCCAGCTCGAGTGGGTGAAGGTGGCGTCCTTGTCCGTTCGGGCGAAGACGAACAGGCCCGTCGCCATGCCGCCCAGCATGCCCGTGTGCTCGCTGTAGTTGACGGGCCAGCTGCAGCGGGCCTGATTTTCCCGGGAGGGGAGGGTGCCCTGGATGAGGGCCACGCCCCGCTCGTCCGTCTTCCCCTGCCAGAGCCTCTTCCCGCTGCAGTCGCGCACGGAGAGAGCGGCGCCCGCCACGGGGGCGCCCGTGTCGAGGGCCGTGACCCAGATGAGCGAGGACTCGCGGCCCCACTTGAAGTGGGCCGCCAGGTTCGTCACGAGGGCCGCCGCCGGGACGAACAGGGGTGCGGGCCTGGCCAGCAGGTGCCGGCCCAGGATGCGGCTCTCGAGCTCCACGACGTGGAAGCCCGGCCTGCCGAGCGGGATGCCGATGACCTCGAAGGCCTTCCCGCCTCCCGGGGCGGGCAGCATGAACTCTTTTCCCGCCGTCTGGCCCGCGAAGAGGGACTTCTCACGGGTGGCCGAGGCGACGTTGCGCAGCCAGTGGATGACGCGCTGCTCCTCGGTGAGGCTCACCGTGCGGACCCTGCCCTTGACCTGCTGGTCAAGGGCGGGCCGGCCCTCGAGGGTCATCTCCACTCGTCTTTCCGGGCGGGCGGCGGCATCCGGCGTCTCGGGGACGGTCTCCTCGGCGTCGCCCTCGACGGTGAGCAGGTGGTTTTTCAGCTCCGCCTCGATGTTGCGCACCGTCACGGGCAGCAGGGGGGTCGCCGCCTCGAGGATGCCGAAGCGCGCGGCGAATTTCGCCAGCGGAGGATACCCCTCCGTCTTCACCGTGAGCGGGAAACGGCCGGCGTTGGCCAGGGGGCGCCCCGAGTCGTCCTTCATGCCCTTCGGCATCTCGATGGAGAACGTCGTCATTTCCGGGAAGGGCCCGGGGAAGGTGATCATCTGGGTGTGCGTGCGGCTCTGGTCGTCCCCCGTCTTCGGTTTCCAGGTCTTTCCGCCTGCGTCTTTCAGGACGATGTCCTTCGCCAGGCTCCAGGGCGCGGGCGCCGAGAAGGTCATGCGCATGGGCAGCACGGGGATGCAGCCGCCGCCCTTCTTCTCCCGGGGACAGGAGAACTCGGCCCGGAAGGGGGTCCGCGCCTGGAACTCGAGGACCTGGTCCTCTTCCGTCTCCACACCGCTCTTCGCGGCAATGCCCTTGCCCCAGACGAGCCGGACCTTCGCCGCCGGGGGGAAGGCCTGCCGCGCGCGGAGGGTCACCAGCGTGCCCTCGCCCTTCGGAATGCGCAGGGCCTTGAGGATCTGCTCGCGCTCCTTGCCCGCGACGAGGGTCACACCCACCCGCTCGTTCACCCCGCTGACCGTGAACCACGCGTTTTTCAGGAGCGTCTCCTGCACGGGCTGCGCGTCCACGGTGAGCACGAAGACCTGCCTCTCGTCGATGGAGGTGTCCCCCTCGTAGGGGCGTGACTGGATGATGGAGGGCCCGCCCGTGGAGAAGGAGAAATCCCCGTCGCCCGCGACGGAAGCCCCTGCCTGCGTCTTCACGCCGGCCTTCAGGGTGAAGCGGCAGGCGACGCCGCCGGGCAGGTTCCGCTCGAAGTCGTAGGACCAGGTACGGGCGTCGATCCAGCGTCCCCGCCCCTTTTCGGCGCATTGGATGTCGAAGGGATCGGACAGCCGAGGGTCACCGAAGGAGACCATGGGCTCCGAGAATCGCGCCGTCACCTGGCGGATCTCCTTGACGGTGCCCCGGGGCGAGAACATCTCGATGCGCGCACCCTCGTCCGCGCTGAGCGCGGCCGGCGCGGGGAGCATTGCGAGGATGATCCAGGGCAACAGGCAAAAGCACGCGAAACCGCGAAACGGGATGCATGGGCGCATGGCCGACCTCTCGGGGTGGGATTACTGGGAGGTTGTTTAGCAGAAATAACGGAATGAGGGCAAAGGCTTTCTTCTCAAACCAGGTTCGAGGTCCGAGGGCCGAGCTACAAAGAAAAACCTCGATCCCCGAGCCTCGCTTCTCGATCCTCTTATGAATGCCGACGTTTTCTGACGGCCACTGCAATCGCCGGGACGGCCAGGAACCCGAGCAGCAGCGGGTACTCGATCGTGTAGACCAGCGGCGTGAGCGCCCAGCGCACCGCCGTTCGCAGTCCCTCGTGCCGCGCGATGAACGCGGCTGCGGGCGGCGACCAGGCATAGTAGAGATCGAGGAAGACCCTGCCGATCCGGGTCGGCGCCAGCACGCGGTCCCTGAAGTCGCGCAGGGCCTGCACGTGCGGGTCGAGGGCCGAACCGAAGGCCGCCGTGGCGATGAAGCAGCTCACGAACACCGCCGAGTCTTCCCCCGGCAGGCTCACGGGCGTGAAGACCTGGATCCGCTGATTCACCGTGTCGGCGACGTAGAGGTTGCCGTTCGGGCTCACGGCGAGCCCCGTCGGGCCGTCGAACTGGCCGCCTGCGGTGCCGAATGTGCCCCACTTGGCGCGGAACTCCCCGCCGGGGGAGAATTTCTGGATGCGGTAATTGCCCGTATCGGCCACGTAGAGATTGCCGCTCGAGTCGACGGCGACACCGGCAGGACTGTCGAATTGGCCGTCGGCCGTCCCGAGGGAACCCAGGGAGCCCCGGAAGGATCCCAGGGAGGAGAATTTCTGGATGCGGTGATTGCCCGTGTCGGCGACATAGACGATCCCCAGGTTGTCCACCGCCACGGCGGAGGGCGCATTGAATTGCCCGTTCCCGGCGCCGGGGGTCCCCCAGCCGGAGAGAAAGCTGCCCGTCGGCGAAAATTTCTGGATGCGGTGGTTGCCCGTGTCGGCCACGTAGAGGTTGCCGCTCGAGTCGGTCGCGATGCCGAGCGGCCGCTCGAATTGGCCGTTTGCAGAATCCCGGGAGCCCCACGAAGCGATGAAGACGTTCGACGCGCCGAACTTCTGGATGCGGTGGTTGCCCGTGTCGGCCACGTAGAGATTACCGGCCGAATCGCCCGCAACGGCCGAAGGCGTGTTGAATTGACCGGTGGCCGTTCCCAGGGCGCCCCACACGGTCGTGTATGCCCCCGCAGCGGTGAACTGCTGGATGCGGTGGTTGCCCGAGTCAGCCACGAAGACATTGCCGAGGGAGTTCACGTGCACGTCCGTGGGGCTCGAGAGCAGGCCGGGTGCCGTCAGGGCGGAGCCCCACGTGAGCTCCCACGTGCCCGCGTCGCTGAACCGCTGGATGCGGTCGTTGACCGTGTCGGCGACGTAGACGGTCGCCCCGGTGGTGCTGACCGCCACCCCCTGCGGGTTGTTGAATTCGGTATTGCCTGTGCCGAACGTTCCCCACTGGGTCACGTAATTGACGTTGGCGCTCACGACGAGGAATTTCTGGACCCGGTGGTTGAGGGAATCCGTCACGTAGACGTTGCCGGCGGTGTCGACATCCACGGCCGTCGGGGCGGCAAACTGGCCGTTGCCCGTCCCTGCGGTGCCCCAGGCAGCGACGAAGGAATCGGCAGAAGAAAATTTCTGGATCCGGTTGTTGCCCGTGTCCGCGACGTACACCTCGCCCGAGAAATCCGCCGCAATGCCCAGGGGGCCCGAGAACTGGCCGTTGCCCGAGCCGGTGGTTCCCCACGCGCTGATAAAGGTGCCCGACGAGGTGAACCGCTGGATCCGGTCGTTGCCGGTGTCGGCCACGTAGACGTTGTTCGAAGAGCCAACCGCCAGGGCCGAGGGCGTATCGAACTGCGCGTTGCCGGCACCCCGGCTTCCCCATTGGGTGATGTAGGCGCCGGCGGCCGTGAATTTCTGGATGCGGTGGTTTCCCGCGTCGGCCACGTAGACGTTCCCGAGGGAATCTACGGCCACGTCGGAGGGCAGGTTGAACTGCCCGTTTCCGGCGCCGAAGGACCCCCAGGCACTCAGGTATGTTCCCGAGGCGTTGAAGACCTGGATCCGGTTGTTCCGGGAGTCGGCGACGTAGACGAACCCCGAGGAATCCGCGGCGATGCCGAGGGGCTTCTTGAACGTTCCGGTGCCGGTGACGTCGGAGCCCCAGGAGGTGACGAACAGGGCCCCGCCGTCCGATGCGACGGGGTCCTGCTGGCGCGGCATGAAGACGAGAAAGAGGATCGGGACCAGGGCGAAAAAAAACAGTCGGAGGAGGGTTCTCTTGCTCATGGCGATGTCCTCGCATGGGGCCGACGGATCGGGGGAGATCCCGGGCGGCGGGCTGTCGTGAAACCAGGGTAAGAGCCCCGTAAGGGAAAGTAAAGTATGATTTTTTTCTAATCGGGGTATTAGAAAAACCTACGAAAAAAAGGTGAGTCGAAATGAACGGGACGGACCGGGCGGGTGTGCCCGGCGGCGCGGGCAGCGGCGCCAAGGGGAGGGGGCAGCCGATCCGGCCGCCCCCTCCGCCTCCGCTGCGCTTCCCCGCGTTTACTTCACGCCGTCCGGCGGGATGGGGTTGTTGATGTTCGATTGCTGTCTGTTCTGGATCTCCCTTACGATCTCCGCCGTTGTCCTGTACCTTCCCACGGAGAGGTCCATCTTCGTGCCGGGCGAAACATCCGAGCCGGCCCGAATGCCCTGCTCGAGAACGATGTCGTTCTTTTTCGGGTCGCTCGTCGAACGAAGGACAACGTTGGGGATGAGCTTTGCCTTCGTCAGAGCGGAGTTCGCCTGCATCCAGTGCATGCCCACGACATTCGGGACTTTCGCCGGCGCCTCGTAGCGTCCCACGACGAGCGGCACCTGGCTTCCGGGGGACAACACCGTGCCGGGGGCGGCCGACTGCTTGATGACGATGCCTTTCTTCGCCGGGTCCGTGACCGTTTCCTGCGTGACGACGGTGTTGAGCTTGTTTGCGGCGAGGATCTTCTGGGCTTCCGCAATCGGCTTGCCCGTGACGGAGGGCACCTTCACCTGCGCGGGCGGCGTATACTGGCCGACGACGAGGGGCACCGGGGAGCCCGGCGCGAGGGGCGTTCCGACGGCGACTTTCTGGGCGATGACCACGCCGTTTCGCTGCGGTTCCGCAACGGGCTGCATGGTGACCTGGGCGTTGAGCTTGTTTGCGACGAGGATCTTCTGGGCTTCCGCAATCGGCTTGCCCGTGACGGAAGGCACCCTCGCCTGCGCCGCCGCCGTGTAAACGCCCACGATCACGGGTACCGCCGATCCGGGAAGCACGGCCGTCCCCGGGGCGATCTGCTGCTTCAGCACGATCTGGTTCTTGCCGGGGTCCCCGGTGTTTTCGCGGATGACCTGGGCGTTGAGCCTGTTGGCGACGAGGGCCTTCTGGGCTTCCGCCATCGGCATGCCCGTCACATTCGGGACCCGGGCCTGATCCGTCAATTTCCCGGCCACGAGGATCAAGACCTGCTGTTTGCTGACCCGGCTGCCGGCGGGCGGTCTCGTGGCGAGCACCGTGCCGTCCTGCTTCGGGTTCGTCACCGTCCGGTACTCCATGCCCACCTTCCATCCCTGATGGATCAGCCGCTGCTGGGCATCCGTCGCCTTCATGCCGGCCACGTCGGGGACCGCCTCGACATGCTGGGCCGCGGCGATCGACGGGAACACAAACAGCAGAGCAGTTAGAAGAACACAGAACAAACGAAGCATTTTCATACGATCCTCCCTTCTTCATCCCGGTGTTTCTGGAGAATGCAAGGCAAAGGGTGTGCCAAATGAGGCCGAAGGGCCGGGTCGACAGAATATGGTTGACTCCCCGGGGGGCCTGTAATAAACAGGTGTCAGCTAACCGTATGGAATCGGAAGAGGAATCTTGGCGACGAAAAAACTGTTCATTCGGACCTTCGGCTGCCAGATGAACGTCCACGACTCGGAGCAGCTGGAGGAACTTCTCAAGGGTTCGGGGTACGCGAGGACGGAGAGCGCGAGGGAAGCGGACCTCATCATCGTCAACACCTGCAGCATCCGCGACAAGGCGGAGCAGAAGGTGTACAGTCAGCTCGGCCGCTACCGGCATCTCAAGAAGGCGAAACCGGGCCTGCAGATCGGGGTGTGCGGCTGTGTGGCCCAGCAGCAGGGGGAACGGCTGCTCGAGAAGGCCCCGTTCGTGGATCTCGTGATCGGGACCCACAACCTCGACCGTATGCCCGAGTACATCGGGCTCGCCCGGCGGACGGGCCGGCCCGTCATCCAGACGGGTTTCCGCAACACGGTGCCCTCCATCGGCATCCCGGCCCTCCCCGCGAAGGGCTCCGTGAGCGCCTTCGTCACGATCATGCAGGGGTGCGACAACTACTGCGCCTTCTGCATCGTCCCCTACCTGCGCGGCCGCGAGGAGAGCCGGGCGTTCGAGGACATCCTGCACGAGGTGAGGGCGCTGGCCGCCCGCGGGGTGAAGGAGGTGACCCTGCTGGGCCAGAACGTGAACTCTTACGGCAAGTCCCCCGGCGGGGGGCGCACCTTCGCGGAACTTCTCCGCGCGATCGGCGGGATCCCGGGCGTCGAGCGGATCCGCTTCACCACCTCTCACCCCAAGGATCTCTCCGACGACATCATCGCCTGCTTCCGCGACGTGAAGAGCCTGTGCGAGAGCATCCACCTGCCGGTCCAATCCGGCTCGGATGCGGTGCTCGCGAGGATGAACCGGCGCTACACGAGCGCCGATTACCTCGACCGGGTCCGCAGGCTGAGGGAGGCCTCCCCGGAGATCGCCATCAGCTCCGATATCATCGTCGGATTCCCCGGAGAGTCAGAGCAGGACTACCAGAAAACGCTTGACCTGATGGAAAAAGTCAGGTTTGATACATTATTCTCGTTCCAGTATTCCGAGAGGCCGGGAACGGCCGCCGCGGGGCTCGACGGCAAGGTGAGCCCCGGGGAAAAGCGCAGGCGGCTCATCGAACTCCAGGCCCTCCAGGACCGCCACACGCAGGAAAAACACGACAGCCTCGTCGGAAGGGTCGTGGAAGTCCTCGTGGACGGCACGAGCCGCAACTCCCCGTTCGACGTGACCGGCCGCACGAGATCGAACAAGATCGTGAACTTCGCGGGAGGCAGGGACCTCATCGGGAAGACGGTTCGGGTCCGGATCGTGGAGGCGTTTCTGCATTCCCTCCGCGGCGAGTGGCTGGGACAAGAGGGAGGGTTCCTCAGATGTTCGTCGAGATGAAGGTGTCCGGTCTTACCATCGACCCGCTGACCAACACGCCCATCGTGATCCTGAAGGATCTCGAGGGAAAGCGGGCCGTGCCCATCTGGATCGGGCTCTTCGAGGCCAGCGCCATCGCCACGGAGCTCGAGAAGATCAGCTTCTCGCGGCCCATGACGCACGACCTCATCCGCGACCTCCTGAAGATCCTCGAGGCGAAGGTGACGAAGATCGAGATCGTCGACCTCAGGAACAACACGTTCTTCGCCTGCATCCACCTGAAGCGCAACGGCGACACGCTGATCGTCGATTCCCGGCCGAGCGACGCCATCGCCCTGGCCCTGCGGGTCAACTGCCCGATTTTCATCGACGAGAAGGTGATCGAGAAGTCGCGCAACATCGACTTCGCCAAGAAGGTCGACGAACTGGACAAGAAGAAGACGGAAGAGCTCAAGGAGTTTCTCGAGAATCTTCCCGAGGAGGACTTCGGGAAGTACAAGATGTGACGGCGCCGTCACACCCCGAAGAGGCCCTGCGTGGAAGAGACACGACGCATTTATCTGAAGATGGGCGACAGGGTCGTCCACCTGCGCTATCCCCACTGGGGCACGGGCATGGTCGTGGAGGAGCAGAACTCCACCGTGCTCGGCGGGAACTCCTTTGTGAAGATCGTCTTCCGGGACGGCCGGGTCCGGGTGTTCGACAACAACTTCGCCCATGCCTGGTGCTGTTACTACGCCGGGATCCGGCGCTGCACGTGATCGAAACGGACTGTTTGCCACTGAAGCGCATAAAGTAGTCATAAAACCCGATTTTATGGACTTTTTTGTGCGTTTTCGTGGCTATTTTTATTGGGGCCTGATATAAGGGCTTCTTCAGCCTGTTCGCGGGTGTACGGCTGAAGGGGCAGACTCAGGGAAGCTTGAAGTTAGGAAGTGATGAAGAGCGGAAGAGCGGAGTGGATGCAGGAATTTTTTATTCCTGGCCGCGATAGGGAACGAGTTCATGGAAAAGGCCATCGAGGACTTCGGCAACCACCTGGCGACGGAGAGGAACCTGAGCCCCCACACCCGGCGGAGTTACCTGGCCGATCTTGGCCAGTTCCGGGCGTTCCTGACGGAAAGCGGGCTGCTCCCCGCGGGCGGAAACGAGACGGAACAGCTCGCCGCCATCGACCACATGGCCGTCCGTTCGTTCCTGGGTGCGCTGTACCGCAGGAAGGTTCGGAAGGTGACGATCGTGCGGAAGATCGCCGCCCTTCGCACCTTCTTCAACTACCTGGTGCGGGAGGGCAGGGTCCGCGTGAACCCGGCCGAGATGGTCCAGGCCCCGAAGGCCGAAAAAACTCTTCCCGCCTTCCTGCCGGTGGAGGAAATGTTTTCGCTTCTCGGCGTGACGTTTCCGGACGATGTCGGCGGGGCACGGGACCGGGCCATGCTGGAGCTCTTCTACTCCTCGGGGGTCCGCGTCAGCGAGCTGACCGGACTCAACCTGGGAGACGTCGACGTGCGGCAGGGCCTCGTGAAGGTCCGGGGCAAGGGAAAGAAGGAACGGATCGTGCCGGTGGGAGGGAAAGCCCTGCGGTCGGTGGAGGATTACCTTGCAAAGCGCGGCGAGTGGGCCCGGCACCGTCAGGCCGCGGGAGGGGATGCGCCCCTGTTCCTGAGCCGGAACGGCAACCGGATCGCCACGCGGAGCGTCGCGCGGGTCCTCGACCGCTGCGCCGTGCGGAGCGGGATCAACAAAAAGGTGAGCCCGCACACGCTGCGGCACAGCTTCGCGACGCACCTGCTCGATGCGGGGGCGGACCTCCGTTCGATCCAGGAGATGCTGGGCCACGAGAACCTCTCGACGACGCAGAAGTACACCTCGGTCACCGTGGCGAAGCTGATGGAGATCTACGATCGCGCTCACCCGAAGGCGAAGGGATAGAGTACAGGGTACAGGATACGGGAAGGACAGGGAAAGGCACCGCATGAACATGGAGATACACGGCACCACCATCCTCGCCATCCGGCACAGGGACAAGGTCGTCGTGGCCGGGGACGGCCAGGTCACCTTCGACCAGACGATCATCAAGCACGGGGCCCGCAAGGTCCGCAGGCTGTTCCACAACCGGGTCATCGTAGGCTTTGCAGGCGCCACGGCCGATGCGTTCACCCTCTTCGACCGCTTCGACCAGAAGCTCGAGCAGTACAACGGCAACCTCCTGAGGGCGGCCGTGGAGCTGACGAAGGACTGGCGCACGGACCGGGTGCTGCGCCACCTGGAGGCCCTCATGATCGCCGTGAGCCGGAATGACTTCCTCGTCATCTCGGGAAACGGAGATGTGATCGAGTCCGACGACAACGTGGCCGCCATCGGGTCCGGCGGGCCCTATGCCCAGGCGGCGGCACGCGCCCTCGTGAAGCACTCCGATCTCGATGCCGCGGAGATTGCCCGGGAGTCCATGCGGATCGCCTCGGAGCTGTGCATCTACACCAACGACCGCGTCACCCTCGAGGAGATCGACCTGAACGCGGAGGAAGAGCCGGACCCGGATCGGAAGGTGAAGGGGAAGCGGTAGGCGCCCTGCGAAGATAGAAGTTAAGAAGCTATGAAGTTGAGAAGTTCGGAGGGGCATTCAGCCTGATTTGTCTCTCAGCTTGTCCAAGCTTCACAACTTCTCAGCTTCGCAACTTCTCTTCACACGCAAAGGATACGACTCAGGTAAACAACCGGGTATTGAGAGAAAATAAATGTCAGCCATCGAATTAACCCCCAAGCGAATCGTCTCCGAGCTCGACAAGTATATCGTGGGCCAGGCCGAGGCCAAGCGGGCCGTGGCCATCGCGCTGCGGAACCGCTGGAGGCGCCAGAACGTCCGGCCCGACCTTCGCGACGAGATCGCCCCGAAGAACATCATCATGATCGGTCCCACGGGCGTCGGCAAGACGGAGATCGCCCGCAGGCTCGCCAAGCTCGACAACTCGCCCTTCCTCAAGATCGAGGCCTCGAAATTCACCGAGGTGGGCTACGTGGGGCGCGACGTGGACTCCATGATCCGCGACCTCATGGAGATCGCCGTGAGCATGGTGAAGCAGGAGGAGATGGGAAACGTCCGGGCCAAGGCCAAGGAGATGGCGGAGGACCGCGTCCTGGACCTGCTGCTTCCCATGAAGCGCGCCGAGATCCGCAGCCCCGAGGGCGGGGAGGCGGCGATGGGCGAGAGCGACACCGGGACCTCGGACACGCGGGAGAAGCTCCGCCAGATGCTGCGCGAGGGCAGGCTCGACGCCCGTGTCGTCAACCTGGAGGTCACGGAGAAGGCCGGGGGGCCGATGATCGAAGTCTTCTCGTCCTCCGGCGTCGAGGACCTGGGCCTCAACATCAAGGAGATGTTCGGCAACCTCTTCCCGCAGAAAAAGAAGCGCCGCCGGGTGCGGATTCCCGAAGCCCTCGCGATCCTCGAGGAAGAGGAGGTGCAGCGCCTCGTCGATATGGACAAGGTCGTGCGGCTCGCCCACACCCGCGTCGAGCAGTCGGGGATCATCTTCCTGGACGAGATCGACAAGATCGTGGGAAGCAACACGAGCCACGGCCCCGACGTGTCCCGCGAGGGGGTCCAGCGGGACCTGCTGCCCATCGTGGAGGGCTCCACGGTGAACACGAAGTACGGCATGGTGAAGACGGACCACATCCTGTTCATCGCCGCCGGGGCCTTCAGCACGACGAAGCCGTCGGACCTCATCCCGGAGCTGCAGGGGCGCTTCCCGATCCGGGTCGAGCTCGACTCGCTGACGAAGGAGGACTTCATCCGGATCCTCACGGAGCCCTCCAATGCCCTGGTGAAACAGTACATTGAGATGCTCGCCACGGAGGGGGTCCGCGTGGAGTTCACGGGAGACGCCGTCGCCGAGATCGCCGAGGTGGCCACCCTCGTGAACGAGCGTACCGAGAACATCGGGGCGAGGCGCCTCTACACGATCATGGAAACGATGCTCGAGGACATCTCCTTCGACGCGCCCGACATGGCGGGCCGCGACGTGGTCATCGATGCGGCCTACGTGCGGGAGAAGCTCGAGGACATCGTCGAGGACGAGGATCTGAGCCGTTATATATTGTAACGACAGGCAGCAGGGAACAGGTGACAGGTAACAGGTGAAGAGGGCAACGAGGTCTTTTCCTGTCACCTGCCACCTGACACCTGTCACCTCTTGATGGGAAGCTGAACAGAACTTTCACTGATCCGAGGAGTCAAGAGATGACCGACAAGCAGCTGGGCGCCCAGGAGCGGGCGGAGATCCTTCTGGAGGCCCTGCCGTACATCCGCCGGTTCTACAACAAGACGATCGTCGTGAAGTACGGCGGCCACGCCATGGTGGACGAGGAGCTCAAGAGGCTCTTCGCCGTGGACATCGTCATGATGAAGTACATCGGGCTGAACCCCGTCGTCGTCCACGGCGGCGGCCCCCAGATCGGGGCCGTCCTCAAGAAGCTCGGGAAGGAGTCCCGGTTCATCCAGGGCATGCGCGTCACCGACGAGGAGACGATGAGCATCGTCGAGATGGTCCTCGTGGGCTCGGTCAACAAGGAGATCGTGGGCCTCATCAACCGCAACGGCGGCAGGGCCGTGGGCCTCTCGGGCAAGGACGGCAACCTGACGAGGGCCGAGAAGTACTACCTTAACGAGGAGAAGCAGAAGGACATGCCGACGGAGATCATCGACGTGGGTCTCGTGGGCAAGGTCAAGGAAATCAACGCCGGCCTCGTCCAGTCGCTCGTGAAGGACGGCTTCATCCCGGTCATCGCCCCCACGGGGATGGGCGACGGAGGGGAGACGTACAACATCAACGCCGACATCGTGGCCGGCGAGGTGGCGGCGGCCCTCAAGGCGGAAAAGCTCGTCCTGCTGACGGACGTGGAAGGGGTCTGGGACAGGGGCAAACAGCTCATCAACACGATGGACAACCGCCGGGCTCTCGAAATGATCGACGACGGGACGATCGCCGGCGGGATGTTCCCCAAAGTGAAATGCTGCCTCAAGGCGCTGCGCGGCGGCGTCGGCAAGGCCCACATCATCGACGGCCGGAAGAAGCACGCCGTTCTGCTGGAGGTGTTCACCGACCAGGGCGTGGGGACGGAAATCGTTCTTTAGCAGGATTCAGAGGACAGGGTTCAGGGTCCGGGAACCATGAAAAAAGAAGAGCTCATCGCCGCGTCGGAGAAGAACATCATCGGCACCTACCGGCGGCAGCCCGTCGTCTTTGTCCGGGGCGAGGGGGCGCACCTCTGGGACATCGACGGCAAACAGTACGTCGATTTCGTCGCGGGGATCGCCGTCTGCAGCCTGGGGCATTCGCACCCGAAAGTCGTCGAGGCCATCTGCAGGCAGGCCGGCACCCTGATGCACGTCTCCAACCTCTACTACACGGAGCCCCAGATCCGGCTGGCCGGGATGCTCACCGAGCACTCCTTCGCCGACCGGGTGTTTTTCTGCAACAGCGGGGCCGAGGCCAACGAGGCGGCCATCAAGCTGGCGCGCAAGTACGGGCACGACCGTCTGGGGGGGAAGTACGAAATTCTCACCATGAAGGGCTCCTTCCACGGCCGGACGCTCGCGGCCATCACGGCGACGGGCCAGGAAAAGTTCCACGCGGGCTTCGCGCCCCTGCCCGAAGGGTTCCGGTACGTCCCCTTCAACGACGTGCCGGCGCTCGAGAAGGCCGTGTCGGAGAAGACCTGCGCCGTCCTGCTCGAGCCCATCCAGGGCGAGGGCGGCGTCCGGGTGCCCGACGAGGGGTACCTGAGAGCCGTGCGGGAGATTTGCGACCGCAGGGGCATCCTGATGATCCTCGACGAGGTGCAGACGGGCATGGGGCGGACGGGGAAGCTCTTCGGCTATGAACACTACGGCGTGACGCCCGACATCATGACGCTCGCCAAGGCCCTGGGGAACGGCGTTCCCGCGGGGGCGCTCGCGGCGACGGAGCGTGTCGCCTCGGCCTTCAGCCCGGGGACCCACGCCTCGACGTTCGGCGGAAACCCTCTCGCCATGGCCGCCGCCGTGGCCACCCTGGAGACGATCCTGGCGGAGGGCTTCCTGGAGAACTGCGCGAGGATGGGCGAGTACCTCCGGGAGCGCCTCTGGACGCTGCGGAAGAACCACCCCGTCGTCCGGGACGTCCGCGGCAAGGGGCTGCTCGTCGGCCTCGAGCTCTCCGTCGACGGCAATCCCGTCGTGAAGGGCTGCCTGGAGCGGGGCGTGCTCGTCAACTGTACGTTTGACCACATCCTCCGGATGGTTCCGCCGCTGGTGATCACGAGGGCGGATGTGGACAGGCTGGTGCAAGTACTCGATGAGGTGCTGGAACGTTGAAGAAAGATTTCCTGAGCGTCTACGATCTGACGAGGAGGGATTTCGACCGCATCTTCAGCCATGCGGCGAATCTCAAGACCATGCTCAAGGACGGGATCGTCTACCAGCCCCTGGCGGGCAAGACGCTGGGGATGATCTTCGACAAGTCCTCGACGCGCACGCGGCTCTCCTTCGAGGCCGGGATGTACCAGCTGGGGGGGCTCGCCATCTTCCTCAACAGCCGTGACACCCAGCTCGGGCGGGGCGAGACGATCGCCGACACGGCCCGGATCGTGTCGCGCTACCTCGACGCCGTCATGATCCGGACCTTTTCCCAGGAGTCCGTCGAGGAGTTCGCGCGGCATGCAACGGTCCCGGTCATCAACGGGCTGACGGATCTCATGCACCCCTGCCAGATCGTGAGCGACCTGTTCACCATCGTCGAGAAGAAGGGCGGTTACGAGGGCCTCAAGATCGCCTACGTGGGCGACGGCAACAACGTGGCCAACTCCTGGATCGACGCGGCGGCGAAGCTTCCGTTCAGGCTCGCGCTGGCCTGTCCGAAGAACTACGACCCCGACGCCCGGATTCTCGAGAGGGCGAGGAAAAAAGCACCGAAGGGGGTCACGCTGCACCGCGACCCCGTCCAGGCCGTGAAGAACGCCGACGTGGTCTACACCGACGTCTGGGCCAGCATGGGCCAGGAGGACGAACAGGAGGCCCGCGCCAGGGTCTTCGAAGGCTACCAGGTCAACCGGCAGCTGCTGCAGCACGCGAGGCCCGATGCGATCGTCATGCACTGTCTGCCCGCGCACCGCGGCGAGGAGATCTCGGCGGAGGTCCTGGACGGTCCCCGATCGGCGGTCTGGGACCAGGCGGAGAACCGGCTGCACGTGCAGAAGGCCATCCTTGAGATCCTCATGAGCAAGTGATGCTTGCCCTGAAAACAATCATGCCGTTTCGTTGACGGCGTAGGGGTTGAGGGCTTGAAGGAAAGAAGGTTGGCGGATCGGGAGGCGTTTGTTCTGCCGGGAGCCCGTCCAACCCTCTTACCCTCTCACCCTCTCACCTTCTTCATTCAAGAGAGGAGGAACGAACAGTGTCGAAACCGGTGAAAAAAGTGGTTGTCGCCTATTCGGGCGGGCTGGATACGTCGGTCATCATCCGGTGGCTCCTGGAAGCCTACCCCGGCTGCGAGGTCATCGCCTTCGCCGCCGACGTGGGCCAGAAGGAGGAACTCGAAGGCCTCGAGCAGAAGGCCATCAACACGGGCGCCAGCAAGTGCACCATCGAGGACCTGCGAGAGGAGTTCGCCCGGGACTTCGTGTTCCCCATGCTGCGGGCCAACGCCATCTACGAGGGCACCTACCTGATGGGCACCTCCATCGCGCGGCCGCTTATCGCCAAAAAGCAGATCGAGATCGCCCACCGCGAGAAGGCCGACGCGGTGTGCCACGGCGCCACGGGCAAGGGCAACGACCAGGTCCGCTTCGAGCTGACCTACATGGCCCTCGATCCGGACATCCGCATCATCGCCGCCTGGCGCGACGACAAGTGGACCTTCACGTCGCGGGAGGACATGATCAACTACGCGGCCAAGCATAACATCCCGCTGCCCGTTTCCAAGGACAAGCCCTACAGCTCGGACCGCAACTCCCTGCACATCTCCCACGAGGGAGGAATCCTGGAGGACCCCTGGAACGAGCCGACGGAGGACATCTTCACGATCACCGTCTCCCCCGAGAAGGCCCCCGACAGGCCGACGTACGTGGAGATCGACTTCGAGAAGGGGAATCCCGTGGCGGTTGACGGAAAGAAGATGAGCCCGGCCACGCTGCTCGACCACCTCAACACGGTGGCCGGCGCCAACGGCATCGGGCGCGTGGACATGGTGGAGAACCGCTTCGTGGGCATGAAGTCCCGCGGGGTCTACGAGACCCCCGGCGGCACGGTGCTCTGGGCCGCGCACCGGGCCGTCGAGACGATCACCATGGACCGCGAGGTGATGATCCTGCGCGACGGCCTGATCCCCAAGTATGCCCAGCTCGTATACAACGGGTTCTGGTTCGCCCCCGAGCGGCAGGCCCTGCAACGGTTCATCGACGCCTCCCAGGAAAACGTGACGGGCACGGCGCGCCTGAAGCTCTACAAGGGCAACTGCATCGTCGTGGGCCGCAAGTCGCCCCACTCGCTCTACAGCGAGGACATCGCCTCCTTCGAGAAGAGCGGCGGCTACGAGCAGAAGGACGCCACGGGGTTCATCCGGCTCAACGCCCTGCGGCTGCGCATCGGGGCCTACCTCAAAAAGAAGCGTGGCTGATCGCCACACGGCTAGGGGCGTAAGGCTAAAGGCGTAAGGCAAAGACGAAAAAATCTTTGCTCTCCGGCCCTAAGCCATAAGCCCTTTGCCTTTAGCCTGTCTGGATGGGTGGTGCATGAGCGGAAAAACGCGGAGAAAGCTCTGGAGCGGGCGGTTCAGCGGCGAGACGGACCGCCTCGTGGAGGTCTTCACGGCGTCGCTTCCCTTCGACGTGAGGCTCTTCGACCACGACATCGAGGGCAGCGTCGCGCACTGCCGGATGCTCGGCAGGCAGGGGATCATCCCCCCGGCGGACGCGGAGAGGATCGTCGAGGCGCTGGGGGAGATCCGGGAGGAGATCCGGTCGGGCGCCTTCCGGTTCGTGCAGGCCGACGAGGACATCCACATGGCCGTCGAACGGGGCCTCATCGAGCGGATCGGGCCCGCGGGGGGGAAGGTCCACACGGGCCGGAGCCGCAACGACCAGGTCTCCACCGACATGCGCCTCTACCTCCGGGCCGAGATCGGGGACATCCTCGACCTCGTCGCGGGGCTCCAGCGGACGTTCGTCGGCCTGGCGAAGCGGGAGGTCGACACGATCCTGCCGGGGTACACCCACATGCAGAAGGCCCAGCCGGTTTTGCTGGCGCACTACCTGCTGGCCTTCCGGGAGATGCTGGCACGCGACGCGCAGAGGCTGGGCGAGTGCCTCGAGCGGGTCAACGTCATGCCCCTGGGCTCGGCCGCGCTGGCGGGGACGAGCCTGCCGCTCGACCGGAAATACACCGCGAAGCTGCTGGGGTTCGGGGCCGTTTCCGCCAACAGCATGGATGCCGTCTCGGACCGGGACTTCGTCGCCGAGTTCATCTTCGACGCGTCGCTTCTCATGATGCACCTGAGCCGGTTCTGCGAGGACCTCATCATCTGGTCCTCCGGCGAGTTCGGGTTCGTGGAGATCTCCGACGCCTACACGACGGGCTCCAGCATCATGCCCCAGAAGAAAAACCCCGACGTGGCCGAACTCGTCCGGGCGAAGACCGGGCGCGTCTACGGCAACCTCATGCGGATGCTCACGGTCCTGAAGGGGCTTCCCATGACCTACAACCGGGACCTGCAGGAGGACAAGGAGCCCCTGTTCGACACCGTGGACACCGTGAAGGCGAGCCTCATGGTGCTGATCGGGATGGCCGGCAACCTGACCTTCAACCGGCAACGGATGATGGAGGAGGCCGCGAAGGGCTTCTCGACGGCCACCGACGTGGCGGAGTACCTCGTCACGAAGGGGGTGCCCTTCCGGGAGGCCCACGGGATCGTCGGCCGGCTCGTGGCCTACTGCATCGCCCGGGGCAAGGGGCTCGAGGAGATCCCCCTGCGCGAGTTGAGGAAGTTCTACACGGGCTTCGACGACGGCGTCTATGCCGTCATCCCGGTGAAGAAGGCCGTCAACGCCCGCAGCACCCTGGGCGGCACCGCGAAGAAGGAGGTGCTCAAGCAGATCGAACGGGCCGAAAGAACGGCGGGAGGCGGAAGGCGAAAGGCAATGGGGACATCATGAGAAGAACGAGCTTGTGGAGACGGGCCGCCGTCATTATAATGGGCCTCTTTTTGCTGGCCGGCACGGCCTGCGGGAAGAAGGGGGATCCGCTGCCTCCGGAGCAGCCGAAGGCGAAACCCGGCGCAGGGCAGCCGGCAAGTCCGGCCGCCCCGGTTCCCGCCCGCTAGCACAGGGATCGACAGGGGTTCGGGATGAATTACTTCAACTACCGCGAGGACAGGCTCTGGTGCGAGGACGTGCCCGTCGAGGTGATCGCCGGGAAGGTCGGCACGCCGTTCTACCTCTACAGCCATAAAACCCTGCTGCAGCACTTCCGGGTCTTCGACGAGGCCCTCCGGGATGTCCCCCACATCATCTGCTACGCGGCCAAGGCGAACTCGAACCTCGCCATCATGCGGCTCTT
>MVQS01000339.1 GCA_002067855.1 Syntrophaceae bacterium PtaB.Bin038 | reverse complement strand
GCATCCCGCGCGCCAGTGCCGCCTTGAAGGACGCAAGCCAGTCGAGGCTGGCTTCCATGTAGTAGCGGTTGACCCGGTCGAGGCGGCCCACCTGGGCATACCCCTCGTTGAGGGTGAGCATCATCTCGAAGCCGAGCTTTTTCGCCTCCTCAACGGCGATCTCATTGTAGCTGCCGTAGGGCCAGGTGAGGACCGCTGGCCTTCGGCCCAGTTTCGCCGTCAGCGTCTCGAGGCTTTCGGCCAGGTCCTCGCGGATGCGGGCGCGGAACTCGGCCTCCGTCTCGTAGCGCCGGCTCTCCGGGAAGTAGAGAAACGCCGCGGGGGCGGGCTCGATGTTTCCGACGGGGTTGACCTGGAGCATCCGGTGCAGGCGGGCGCTGTGGGAGGCGACCGTCACGAGGCCCGAGTCGGCCGCCTCGCGGATCTGCGGCCAGCTCATGAACCGCTTTGTCCTGTAGGCCGACGTCTCGGGGCTATCGATCCAGGTGGTGACGACGGAGAGCACCGCGGGGATGTTGTAGAGGCGCAGCACCGGGTAGACGAACCGGTGAAAGCTCTCGTAGGCGTCGTCGAAGGTGAGAAGGACGGCCCTGTCCGGGAGCGGCCTGCCGCCCTTCGAGGCCTCGAGGATGTCCGCCGCGCTCACGAAGGAAAACCCGTGGGTGCGGAGGTACTCGATCTGGTTGATGAAGTCCTTCTGCGAGATGTCGTCCTTCTCTACGGGGGTTTCGGGGATGTCGTGGTAGCACAGCGTAATAAAGCTCTCCGCCGCAAAAGCTTGCGGCGAGGCGACAAGCAGCGTCAACAGTGCGACAGCCAGTACCGCAAAGCGACACAGGGCGGTTTTTCCCCAGCCTTTAGCCTTTAGCCTTTGGCCTTCAGCCTGCTGTTTAGAAATACCAGTTAAGCGTAAGATATGCGCCAAGGACATGCGTGTAATCCCCATCGTAGACCCTGAGATCATACGAAACGTTTCCCGTGACGTTGAAGGTCTTCGAGTGCACGTAGACCTGCTCGAAGGTGATGCCCGCCACGGGGTAGGTGCTGTAGTTGTGCTCTCCGCTGAAGCCCGCGCGCAGGTAAACGGCGGAGGTCCACTTCTTCTCGTACCGGATGTGGTTGACCCACTGGATGGCCGAGGTCAGAAGGGCGCTCCACTCGTACTCCGGACTGTAGTAGTCCACGTCCTGCTTGGAGTAGGTGCCGAACGCCACGGCGAGGCCCGCCCGGATCTTCAGATCGGGCGTGAGGTAGACGTTCTGGTCGTACCGGGCCGCGCCGGAAACATAGACGTTGTCGTCCGAGAACCACTGGGCGCCCGCGGCCGCGCCGTACTCGCGCAGGTCGCTCTCGTGGTACAGGACGTCGGCATAGGCGTTGTCGGCCGTGATTCCCCGGGCCCTCGCCCGAATGGGCACGCTGAGGCTGAAGCTGTTGAAGCCCGTCGTGATGCGCAGCGGGTCCGTGGGCCACCACGCCAGGCGCGTATCGAACCCGAAGTCATCGCCCCGGGTGTAGTCGAGGCTCACCGACTGCCACCAGATGAGCTGGGGCAGGACGATCCACTTGAACCCGAGGCCGAAGCGGTCCCAGTCCTGACGGTTGGTCGTCCCGTCGTCCTCGTCCGCCCAGGCCTCTTCGCGCAGGATCTGGGCGTAAAGGCTGAAGAGGGGCGTGACCGGCTTTTCTAGAAGCAGCGATGCCCAGTACTCCGTGGCGCCGTCGAATTCCTTGACGAAACGGAACTCGGGCTGGAGGCGCCACATGTCCTCCACCTTCAACGTCTCCC
>MVQS01000338.1 GCA_002067855.1 Syntrophaceae bacterium PtaB.Bin038 | reverse complement strand
CTCGTGAGCGGGAGGGAAATCGGCCGCGCCATCCTCGACCCCGGCTACCCGATGCCCGAATTCCGCAGGATGCTCTCGATGAAGCGGCGCCAGGAAGGCTACTGGAGCGTTTTCGAGAGCGTCCCCGGGCTGCACCGGACCCTCCTGGCGGCGTATTTCACGATGATGAAGAGGGGATGGATGCAGGCCTACATGGGATACTAGCGGCTTGGCCGCAGGCGTCCGGCACCGGGCGGAGGGCTTCAGGAATCGGGGCAAAGATTGCAGAAACCGGGTTCCACCTCTTCTGACGGGAGGAGGAATGGGGGCAATACGGGCGGTCTCGACCCGCCTGAAGGATGAACCCGCCGGCGCAGCGGCCATGGGAGCATCGGGGTTCGGAACGATGAAAAGCGCAAAAGTCCGTTACAACCCGGGAAACCTGGGCGATCTGCTCAAACACGGCTGGCTCGTGGAGATCGTCCGGTTCCTTCACCGGCACGGCGCGGGGCGCCCGCTGCGATACGCCGACACGTTCTGCGGGTTTCCGGAATACGATATCGGCAGTGAATTCGCAGAGCGCATCCGCGAGCGGTTCCACGTCCTGAACTTCCGCAGGCTCCAGGAACCCTTCCTGGCCCGCGGGAAATACGCGGGCAGCGTGACCCTCGCGGGCCTGGCGGCGGAGGGACGTCTGCGGCCCTGCATCTACGACATCGATCCCGGGGCCCTCGCCAGCTTCCCCGCCGGTCAGACCGAGGTGCTGGCACTGACGTCGGGCTGTGATATACTGGAGGCGGGCGATCCCTACGACCTGATCTTTCTCGACCCCTACGACGACGTCCGGGACGGTTGCGGGAGAGTGCTCGCAAGAGCCGCGGCCCGCAGCCGCGGCGCATCGATCCTTATCTTTCTCCCCTTCAGGGACGAGGCGCGGGGGGAATCCATCGCGGCGGAGGTCCAACGGCAAGGCACCCATTGCCTGACGGGGATCGTGCACAACCCCGGGAGCCCCCTGGACGGCAGGCATCATTTCGCCGCGGTGTTCATACCGGCGGCCACGATCAACCCGGGGGCCGTCCTCGGACTTTTCGGCGAGCTCAACGTCGTCACGGCGCGCGTCAACGCGCTCGCGACCCTCCCTGAACCGATGCGGGCACAGTCCATGCGCGAAGGGGAGGCATCGGGAAACCCTTCCACCGGGAGGCCGCGATGAAAGAGTACGAGGTCATCATCGTCGGCGGAGGCCCTGCGGGGATCTTTGCGGCGCTGACGCTGGCCGATGGCGGAGTGAAGGACGTCCTCCTGCTCGAGCAGGGCAGGGGGATCGGGGAGCGCAGCCGCAGCTGCGCCGGCGACATGCTGTGCGGCTGGGGCGGAGCGGGGGCCTACAGCGACGGCAAGCTCACCCTCTCGACCGAGGTGGGCGGCCACCTGGGCGAGTTCCTCGACGACAAATCCCTGTTCGATCTCCTCAGCGAGGCCGACCGAATCTACGTGGAGCACGGTGCCCCGGACAGGCTCTTCGGCGATCTCACCCCCGAGGTGGAAGAGCTCGCGGAGAAGGCGCGCCTTGCCGGCCTCGAGTTCATTCCCTCCCGGATCCGCCACATCGGCACGGAAAACTGCGTCAACGTGCTGGGCCGGATGTATGAATCCCTCTCGGGGAGGATCGAGATCTGCACGGACTGCCACGTGGAGTCCCTGCTTGCCCGGGAAGGCCGGGTCATCGGGGTGAAACTCGCCGACGGGGAGATCCGCCGCGGCCGCCGCGTCATCGTGGCGCCGGGCCGTTCGGGCGCGGCCTGGATGAAGCGGGAGGCCAAGTCGCTGGGAATCGGGACAAGGGCGAGCGCCGTCGACATCGGCGTCCGCGTCGAGCTTCCCGCAACGGTCCTGAAGCCCCTCACCGACGTGAGCTACGAGTCGAAGCTCGTCTACTACTCGAAGAGCTTCGACGACCGGGTGCGCACCTTCTGCATGAACCCCTACGGGGAAGTGGTGGCCGAGAACAACGAGGGGCTCGTTACGGTCAACGGCCACAGCTACGCATCGAGAAAGTCCGACAACACCAACTTCGCGATCCTGGTGAGCAGCTCCTTCACGGAGCCCTTCGACGACCCGATCGCCTACGGACGCTACATCGCACAGCTTGCCAATCTCCTGGGACAGGGGGTGATCGTCCAGCGGCTGGGGGATCTGCTGCAGGGGCGCCGTTCCACGAAGGAGCGCGTCGCCAAGTGCCTCACGCGGCCGACCCTCGGGAGCGCGACCCCGGGGGACCTGAGCTTCGTCTTTCCCTACCGGCACCTCAAGAACATCATCGAGATGCTGCAGGCCATGGACAGCCTCGCACCGGGCGTCCACTCGCGCCACACGCTTCTCTACGGCGTGGAGGTCAAGTTCTATTCGAACCGCATCGAGGTGTCGAAGGAACTCGAAACGAGGATCGCCGACCTCTTCGCGGTCGGGGACGGTGCGGGGATCACCCGCGGCCTCCTGCAGGCCTCGGCAAGCGGCATCCTGGCCGCGCGGGCGATCGGCAGGCGCATCGCGCAGGGCCGATAGCGCAAGGCGGAATCACGCCGTTGAACCGCGAATCGGGAAGGGAGGTGCCGATGAGATGACCGGGTCTGTTGCTCGCCGTCGCGGGCCTCGCGAGTCTGTGGATGGTTTTCCTGGCCCTTCAGGCGGGGGATGTCAGCGGGGCCCTGCTCTTCTTCGGCTTCGCTCTGCTGCTCGGCCTCGTCGCGTTCGCCCTGATCCGGCAGTGGAGAACGGGATGCGCAGCCGATGCGGAAGGGGACGTTGCCCGTCCGTGCGCCCCGGCCCGGTTCGTCCCGCACCGGTTCCTCATGGCCGCCCTGATCCTGACCGCCGCAGCCATCCTGGCCGCCGTCGTGCTGCCTCTCGTTCTTCGCTAGAGGGCCCGCACGGCCGCGCCTAGCGGTGCCCGTCGAGGATCATGGTGATCCGCAGGTCGCCGTCGATCCCGTCGAAGAGGTCCCGGATCTCCCAGTTGCCGCTGAGACCGAGCTTTTTCTCTTTCCTTTGAAGCGTGTCTTCGGTATGCTTCCCGTCGATTGCCGCAAACGTCATGGGGTGCCTTTCCGCCGCCTGCACGGCGACTTTCCCCCTGACAGACCCGGCAGTCTTCTGCACCATCGAACCGCCTTTGTCAAGGGCCATTCACATCACCCGAGGAGGAGGAAGATGAAAAAGATCGGTTTCGCGCTGGGGTTGATCGTTGCATGGGGGTTCCTATTCTCGACGGCGTACGCGGCAAACCCGGACGCCATCGTGGGGAAATGGCTCAACGGCAAGCAGACGGCACACGTGGAGATCTATCAGGCCGGCGGCAAATACCACGGGAAAATCGTGTGGCTGAAGGAGCCCGTCTACCCCGCCGACGACAAGAAGGGGATGGCGGGAAAGCAGAAGGTGGACCGAGAAAACCCGGATGCGTCGAAGCGCAATCAGCCCATCCTGGGCCTTGTCATCCTTCGGGACTTCACCTTCGTAAAAGATGGTCTCTGGGAGAACGGGATGATCTACGATCCGGAGAACGGGAAGGATTACAAGTGCAAGATGACCCTGGAGTCGCCCGATATCCTCAACGTGCGCGGGTTCATCGGCATCTCGCTGATCGGCCGCACGGACACGTGGACGAGGGTGAAGTAAAACCACGCGACCGGGTACAGGGGCCAGGGTTCAGAGAAAAACCGGCGAAACGAAAAGGAAACAGCCCCCGTTTTGCCTCTCCATGGGAAGGCGAAAGGGGGGCTGATTTATTTTTGCGTGTACCCGATACCCTAGTCGGAGACGACCTCGGGCCTCATGGACACGATCGCCGTCCGGCCTTCCTTGGGCTCCTTGCTGTACTGCTTGTAGAGAGCCATGACGCGCCTTACGTATCCCTGCGTCTCCGCGTAGGGGGGGATGCCGCCGTACCTGGCGACGGCCTTCTCGCCCGCGTTGTAGGCGGCAAGGGCCAGCGGCAGGTGCCCGTTGTAGAGATTCATCAGATAGCGCAGGTACTTGACGCCGCCCTCGATGTTGGACTCCGGCTCGAAGCTGTCCCTGACCTGCAGGGTCGAGGCCGTTTTGGGCATGAGCTGCATGAGCCCCTGGGCGCCCTTGGGAGAGACGGCCTTGTGGTTGAAGTTGGACTCGGCCTTGATGACGGCCTTCACGAGGGAGTAGTCGACCTTGTACTTGTCCGAGGCCTTCTGGATCAGGGGCCCGTACTTGGTCATGTCGATGCCCGCCTTGATGATCACCCGCCGCTCCTTGATCCAGAGCTTGTAGTCGGGGCTGGTGGGCAGGTTGGTGATGTGCATGACCCCGTTCTCGTCGGTGTAGCGGTAGATGTCGGCATGGGCCGGGAAAAGAACACCCAGCGTCAATCCGCACAACACCGCGGCAAGGAAAACGGGTTTTGCAAAAAGATTCATTCGTGGCACCGACGGGCAAGAAGCTTTCTACTTAATCGAATCTTTTACCAAAATTGAAGGGTGGCAGAAAGACCAAACTTTTGCGGCTCTTCACGCCCGATCAGAGTACAAGAACCATACCACCTCTATTGCTATCG
>MVQS01000337.1 GCA_002067855.1 Syntrophaceae bacterium PtaB.Bin038 | reverse complement strand
CCGAGAAAGTGGGCGCTCATGACGGAGCACTCGATGTGCCAGCCCGGCCGGCCCTTTCCCCAGGGGCTGTCCCACCAGGGTTCCCCCTCCTTGCTCGCCTTCCAGAGGGCGAAATCCAGGGGATCCCTCTTCTTCTCGCCCGGCGCGATGCGGGCCCCCGACATCATCTCGTCGAGGTTGCGGCCCGACAGCTTGCCGTACTCCTTGAACTTCTTCACGGCGAAGTAGACGTCTCCGCCGGGCACGGCGTAGGCCAGACCCCTGGCGATGAGCCGGTTGATCAGGTCGATCATGCCCGCGATGTGCTCCGTCGCCCGGGGCGTGACCGTGGGCCGCTCTACGCCGAGACGGCCCATGTCTTCGTCGTGCTCCGCGATGTAACGCTCGGAGACCTCCCGAAACCCCACGCCCTCCTTGTTGGCCTTCGCGATGATCTTATCGTCCACGTCGGTGAAGTTCTTGACGTAGGTGACCCTGAAGCCCCGGTAGCGAAGGTATCGGGTGATGACGTCGAAGTTGATGGCGGAGCGCGCATGGCCGATGTGGCAGGTGTCATAGACCGTGACCCCGCAGGCGTAGATCCCCACCTCGCCCTCCTTGACGGGGACGAAGTCCTCCTTTCGACGAGTCAGGGTGTTGTAGAGACGAAGCGCCATGGTCTGCCCTCCCTGCAGAAAACGAATCGATGGCGGTTATGCCCCTTCGAGCGAAACGCTACGGGAACAGGGCGATCATGCCCAGGGCCGTGTCCTCGCGCAGGCCGCACATGAGGTTCATGTTCTGGACCGCCTGGCCCGAGGCGCCTTTGACGAGGTTGTCGATCGCCGACAGGATGATGACCCGGTTCGTCCGCTCGTCGACGGCGATCCCGAGGTGGCAGAAGTTGGTTCCCTTCACGGAGGACACGTTCGGGTAGCTTCCCTGGTTCAGGACCCGGATGAAGGGCTCGTTGCCGTAGACGCTCCTGTATAAGTCAATCAGCTCGGCCGTGGAAAGCTTTTTTTTCAGGCTTGCGTAGACGGTGCTGAGGATGCCGCGGTTGAGCGGAAGCAGGTGCGGCGTGAAGGAGATCTTCACCTCCCGGCCCGCCAGCACGCTCAGCTCCTGCTCGATCTCAGGGGCGTGCCGGTGCCCGTTGACCTTGTAGGCCTTGAACCCCTCGTCGACCTCGCAGAACAGCGATCCGATGACGGGGTCCCGGCCCGCGCCGCTCACCCCCGACTTGGAGTCGACGATGATGGTGGACGGGTCGATGACC
>MVQS01000336.1 GCA_002067855.1 Syntrophaceae bacterium PtaB.Bin038 | reverse complement strand
CAGGAGATCGTCACCCCCTGGAAAAACGGCGAGATCCTCGGCGGCATCGACCTGGATTTCATCGGCGGCAAGGTCACCGTCGATCGGGATGCGCCCCGGGCGGACAGCACGTTCCCCCGGGAGACGTTCCGCATCCTGTCGCCCTATGCGGCCCTGAGTCACCTCTTCGGGGAGAAGGGCGGCCGGTACGCGGTTCCCTCGGCCGGCGTGCGATACTTCTCCCACAGCGACTTCGATGCCGAATGGGGTCCCCAGGCGGGCCTCGTCCTCGGATATGGACCGACGGAATTTCACGCCTCCTATGCCGGGGGGGTCAACTACCCCGGTGTCTACGTCGTGACGCAATCCAACCTCTTCTGGGGGGGCGACACGCGGTGGAAGAGCCTGGACGCGGAGACGGTGGACCATTACGAGGCGGGCCTGAGCCACACGATCGGGAAAACATTCCGCGCCGACGTGACGTACTTCTCCGACGACGGGAAGAACCGAATGATCCTGGTGACCTCACCGGCGCCCCCTCGCTACGAAAACATCGGAGACTTCCGGACCAGGGGCATCGAGGCCACGGTGACCTGGGCGCCCCTCGACGTCCTGTCCCTCTTTGCCGGAGCCACGCATCTGTTCGCTCAGTCGCCGGACAATCTTCCCTATGCCCCCGATTGGTCGGCCAGCGCCGGGTTCAATTACCGGTTCCTCAGGAACTTCAAGCTCAGCGCCGATGCCCTGTACGTGGACAACCACTACACGGCCAACAACCGCACCGCCGGCTACGGGGGAAGCAGCATCGCGGCCGTCGGCGCCTACTTCCTCGTCAACGCGAAACTGAGCTGGGAGTTCAGTCTCAAGACGCCGGGGACGAAAGGCGAGATCTACATCGCCGGAGAAAACCTGACCAACGAGAGTCATGCCTTCAAGAAGGACTACCCCATGCCCGGAACCACGGCCATGGCGGGTGTGAACCTGAAATTCTGAAGGGGGCAAGAAGATCATGACGAGGAAGCCCTTCGTGTTCACGCTTCCGAGCGACGGAAACGGGTCCCTTTCGCTCATGAAGCCGCCCCGGACGTCCAACCTCCGCTCCGGGTTCGTGCGGCTCGAACCGGGCCGCGACGTGGGACTTCACTCCACGGTGGGAAACGAGGAGATGATCGTCGTCCTGGAAGGGCGGGGGTCTCTCGAGTGCGAGGGATGCGGGAACCTGGACATTGCAGGGGGGCTCGTCGCCTACGTGCCCCCCCACACCTGCCACAACGTCGTCAATCGCGGCACGGGGCCTCTTGCGTACATCTACGTCGTCACCCGATCGACGGCGGGCTGACCCCTGCGCCGGTGCCGTTTCCCGTTATTTCTTGAAGTTCGCCTTCATATACTCCACGACGGCCTTCGTCTCCTCCGGGGAGAGCGGGATGGCGGGCATGCGTCCCTTGCCCTCGACGATCGCCTTGGAGATGGACGCGTCGTCGTTGGCCTTCCAGAAATCGGCGCCGAAGGGGGCGATCTGCATGATGATTCCCTTGCCGTCGCCGTCGGTCCCGTGGCACAGGGCGCAGCGGTTGTTGTAGATCTGCTTGCCGTCCTGGGCGACGGCGGGGTCGGCGAGTGCGGTGCTGAGCAGGATCGCGAGGGCCGCTGCGAAGGCGGTCGATCCGAACGTCTTTCTTGCGGGCATGGGCACCTCCTGATGCTCGTTCTGGAGTCGGCGGCCCCGGCGGCACGCCGCGGTTCATTCTACTGAACCGCCGGCCTGCCGTCAACCACCGTTGCTCCTTGACGCTGCATTCGATCTCGGGTACGGTTAGCCGGTGATGCAACGGAATGAAATCGTCGGCCGGTTGCACCGCCGCCTGCTCGACGAGAGCCGGCGGCGCTTCGTCGAGGACGTGCGGATCGGCGCAAGCTACGTCGCCGTCGTCCTGGAGGGCGGCCGCGCGGGCCTTGCCGCACGCCTGAAGGAGGCCGTCGGAACGGAGATCGAGCCCCGTCACGACCCCGGGTGTTATGCCCGCCGGGGGGCCGATGCGCTGCTGGATCGTCTCGTGCAGGGAGCCGGCGCCGTCGATCGCGCCCTGGGGCTCGCCGCCGCCAACGCGCTGATCCACCCTGCCGTGCCGGGGGAGGAATCGGACACGATCTCCCTCATGGGCCTGCGCCCCGGCGAGCGGGTCGCCATGGTGGGGCTGTTCCGGCCCATCGTCGCGCGGATCGAGGCGGCGGGGGTCCGGCTCACCGTCATCGAACTCGACACGGCGGAGGCGGAGAGGAGGGCGGCGCTCGGGGACTGTGACGTGGCCATCGTCACGGCGACGACGCTCCTCAACGGGACCCTCGAGGGAATCCTGAGTGAATTGGGACGGCCCCGCCACGTGGCCCTCATCGGGCCTTCGACGCCGCTGTGCGGGGAGATCTTTCGGGACACGCCGGTGACGCACCTCGGCGGTGCTGCGATCGCCGACGGGCCGGCGGCCCTGCAGGTCATCGCCCGCGGGGGCGGGACACCCGAGATGAGGCCTTACCTGCGATTCGTAAACATCATGGTGCCTCGATCATGAAACCCATCCCGATCGTGTCCATCGTGGGCTACTCGGGCAGCGGCAAGACCACCCTCGTCGAGAAGCTGATCCCCGAGCTCAGGAAGCGGGGCCTGCGGGTGGCCACGATCAAGCACAACCGCCACGGCTTCGAGGTCGACCGCGAAGGCAAGGACAGCTGGCGACACCGCAGGGCAGGGGCGGCCCTGACCGTGCTGGCCTCGCCCGGCAAGGTGGCCGTGATGGCCGACACCGAGGGGGACCCGGGCCTCGGGGAGCTGGGGGAGCGGTTCGTCCGCGACGTGGACGTGATCCTTGCGGAGGGCTTCAAGAAGAACCCGTACCCGAAGATCGAGGTCTGGCGGAAGGCCCAGGGGAAGGAATTCCTGTCAAGGGGGGACCGTGCGCTCGTGGCGGTGGCCGGCGACGACCCCGGCGGGCTGGCCGCGCCCCGCTTCGACCTCGACGACATCGAGGGGATTGTCGATCTCATCGAGAAGAAGGTGATCCGGCGATGATGGATTATATCGTCCACAATCTCTTCTCGACCGAGGCGGGTGTCGTCTGGCTCGTCCTGAAATGGGTCCTCGTCGTGCTGGCGGCGGGCTTCATCGGCCAGTTCGGCAAGGCTTTCGCGACGTACCTCATCCGCAGGGCGCGGGAAGGGAAGCAGGAAGAGACCGTGCCGGCGGCGGGGCACGAGGCGCCGCCTTCCGCGGCGAAGCAGGGAACGGTTCCGCCTGCCGAAACGCGGGACGCCGGGTCGTTGCCGGCGGCGGGGTCGGCCGTTGAGGGCGATGTCGAGACCCTGCGGGAAGAGCGGGTGAAGGAAGAGAAGAAGGCGTGCAAGGAGCGGCAGAAGGCCGCCAAGAAGGCGCTGAAGGGAATCAAGAAACTGTTCAAGTGAGAAGGTCGGGAACCTCATGGGTGAGAAGAAACTGCCGGAAGGCGCATACGACGTCCTCATCATCGGCGGCGGCCCCGGCGGCCTCACGGCCGGGCTCTACGCCGCGAGGGCGAGCTTCAGGACGCTGCTCGTCGAGTCGGGGCTGGTGATG
>MVQS01000335.1 GCA_002067855.1 Syntrophaceae bacterium PtaB.Bin038 | reverse complement strand
CCCGGAAGGAAACGAGGTCCTCGACGCGGTGCTGGAGGCCGCCGAGGGGGACCCGGACATCCACGTGGAGCTTCTTCCTTCGGCGGCGCACCGGACCGTCAACGCCCTGCAGCGCATCGCCGAGATCGTCATCCAGAAATCGACCCGCGAGGGATTCGGCCTCACCGTCACGGAGGGCCTCTGGAAGGGTAAGCCGGTCATCGGGGGCGACGCCGGGGGCATCCGCCTGCAGGTCGTCGACTACCACACGGGGTTCCTCGTCGTGACGCCCGAGGGGGCGGCCAACCGGATCCGCTACCTCCTTCACCACCGCGAGCAGTGCCGCCGGATGGGCGCAGCGGGCCGGGAACTCGTCCGGGAGTACTACCTCCTGACCCGTCACCTCCGGGAGTACCTCACGCTGGTCTACGCCTTGGTCGGGCGGACAACCGAGCATACCGTCATGGTGTGAGAGGGGGCGGCCGATGCTCATCTTCACGGACCTCGACGGGAGCCTCCTGGACCACGACGGGTACTCCTACGAGGGGGCCCGTCCCGCCCTGGAACGGATCCGCCGGCTCTCCGTGCCGCTGGTCTTCGTCACGAGCAAGACCCGGGCGGAGGTCGAGCGTCTTCAGGAAGCGATGGGCCTGCGGGAGCCCTTCGTCGCGGAAAACGGCGGGGGGATCTTCTTCCCCGCGGAATACGGGAACTTCCGCATCCCCGGCGGGGTCGAGCGGGGCGGAAGGACCCTGATCCGGCTCGGGAGGCCCTATCCCGAGATCCGACGGTTCGTCGAGGAGCGAAAGGCCCGCTTCGGCATCCGCGGCGCGGGGGACCTGAGCGTAGAGGACCTGGTCGAGATGACGGGCCTGAGCCCGGAAGAAGCGTACCTGGCGAAGCAGCGGGAGTTCACCGAGCCGTTCCTGCTGGACGATGACTCGGCGCTGGCGGCCCTGGGGCGGGAAGCCCTGGCGGCGGGCCTGAAGATCACGCGGGGCGGGCGGTTCCATCACCTGATCGGGGCGGGGCAGGACAAGGGGGAGGCCGTGAAGCGGACCCTCCTCATCGTTCGCGACAACCTCGGCGGCGAGGTGCTGAGCATCGGCATCGGCGACAGGCCCAACGACATCCCCATGCTTGCCGCCGTGGACATCCCCGTCCTGATCCCGCACCCGGACGGGCGATACGAGGGCATCGACCTGCCGAATCTGGTGAAAGCGACCTGCCCGGGAAGCCGGGGATGGAACGAGGCCGTCGGGGGCATCCTCGACCGGTTCGGGAAGACGTGAGAAAAACAGGCAAGGAGAGGAGCGCTTCATGACGGCAACGCCCCCCCGGTTTTCCACGACCCTGCGGGATCACGCCCGCAAGACGATCGAACGTCTTCGATACGCGGACATCGTCGTCGGGATCCCCTCCTACTACAGCGCAGAGACCATCGTGCACGTGATCCAGACGGTCGCGGAGGGTCTCGTGCGCTTCTATCCCGACGCCAAGGCGGTCATCCTCGTCGCCGACGGGGGCTCCACGGACGACACGCGCGAGATCGCGAATCTCGTGCACATCGACTCCTACAACGTCAAGAAGATCGTCACGATCTACCGGGGCGTGCCCGGGAAGGGGTCGGGTCTGCGGGCCGCCTTCGAGGTGGCGAATTTCCTGCGGGCCCGGGCCGTGGCGGTCTTCGACTCCGACCTCGTCTCCATCAAACCCGAGTGGGTCCGCAACGTGCTCGACCCGGTGTTCAAGGGGTACGACTTCGTGGCGCCCTGGTACAGACGCTACAAGCTCGACGGCACCATCACCAACACGATCGCCTACAACCTGACGCGCGCGCTCTACGGCCAGCGCATCCGCCAGCCCATCGGCGGCGACTTCGGGATCTCCCAGCGGCTGGCCAAGCACTACTTCGACCAGGACGTGTGGGAGACGGACGTGGCCCGATTCGGCGTCGACGTCTGGATGACCACGACGGCCGTCGTGGGCGGGTTCAAGCTCTGCCAGGCCAGGCTGGGGGTCAAGGTCCACGGCGAGAAGGACCCCGGGGCGGACCTGGGCCCGATGTTCCGCCAGGTCGTGGGGACGATCTTCCAGCTCATGGAAACGAACGCGGAAACCTGGCAGAGGGTCCGGCGTTCCCACGACGTCCCGGTGCTCGGCGAAGAGCTGGAGCAGGAGCCCGCCCCCTTCGAGATCGACCAGGAGGGGCTCGTCGACTATTTCCGGACGGGATGGGCGAACTTCTCGGGCGTCTGGCAGCGGATCGTCGAGGCGAAGGACCTCGAGGCGATCCGGGGCCTCGCCTCCGTCGCGCGGACGGAGGAATTTCTCCTGCCCGCCGAGACGTGGGTCCGAATCGTCTACCGCTACGCACGCTATTTCCATTCAACGCCGCGGCAGCGCTTCAAGGTCCTCGACACGATGATCCCGCTCTACTACGCCCGCGTGGCGAGTCTCATCAACGAGGTGCGGGACAGGAGCCCCGGTGAGGCCGAAACGCTCTTCGAGACCCATGCCGCGGCTTTCGAGAAGATGAAAGACTACCTGGTCAGGATCTGGAGCGAGGAGGTGCACGATGGCTGATTTCTGGCAGCACGGCATGATCACGACCCTGCAGAAACTGCGGGAGCGGCCCGTCGGGGAGCTGGAGGCGAAACTCAAGGCCATCGCGCGGCATCGGAAGCTCGTGCTGCTGCTGCCCGCGCTGTACTCGGAGTTCGAGACGCCCGCCATGCCCCGGATCATCGAGGAGCTCAAGGGCGTGGAGTACCTCCACAAGGTGGTCCTCTCGCTGGACCGGGCGGGCCGGACGGAGTTCGAGAAGGCCCGGCAGTACATGTCCGTGCTGAAATCCGATGTCCGGGTCGTCTGGCACGACGGCCCGAGGATGCGGAAGCTCTACCGGGAGCTCATGCGGAACGATTTCTCCATGGATCACCCCGGCAAGGGGCGCTCGGTGTGGATGTCCCTCGGCAGCATCCTGTCG
>MVQS01000334.1 GCA_002067855.1 Syntrophaceae bacterium PtaB.Bin038 | reverse complement strand
GGAGGAGAAGGACGCCATCGAGCTCATCAAGGTCAAGGACATCATCGGCCGGATCGAGACCGCCGTGGACAACTGCGAGGACGTCTCCAACATCATCGAAGGCATCGTCCTCAAATACAGCTAAGACCAGGGACGTTGTTTACTAATTAGAATAACTCGTGCTTACTTGCATAGGGTAGGACAGGAGGGACCCGTTGCCGAGAAGGGCAAGATTAGACGCTGACGGCGCCATTCATCATGTCATCGTGCGGGGCATCGAGCAGAGACGGATTTTCGACGATGATGGGGACCGAAGCAATTTCGTCTCACGGTTGGCGACGGTCGCTGTAGAGACGGAAACGGCGATTTACGCCTGGGCATTGCTTCCCAATCACGCTCACGCGCTCATCCGGAGCGGACCACTTGGGATATCAAAATTCATGAGACGCCTTCTCACGGGCTATGCAGTTTCTTACAACCGCAAGCACGAGAGGCAGGGATACCTGTTCCAGAACCGCTACAAGTCTATTCTGTGTGAAGAGGAGCCCTATTTCAGGGAATTGATCCGCTACATCCACCTCAATCCGCTCAGGGCGGGACTGGTCGACAGCCTTGCCGCTCTGGACCGATATCCCTGGTGCGGGCATGCTTTTGTGATCAATGGAAGCGAGTACCCTTGGCATGACGTTACTTCTGTGTTGTCCCGGTTCGGTGGCAACAAACGAGAGGCTCGTCTACGATACCGGGAGTTTCTCGAAAGCGGGATCCGGGACGAGGCGGCCGGCGGGAAAAGGGACTTTTGGAAATCGGACTGGAGCTTGCTGGATTGGATGAAGAATCTTCAGCCTGACGCTGGGACGGAACCATCTGGAGATGAACGCATCCTTGGCGGGGAGGTTTTTGCCAGAGGCGTTTGGCGGGACAAGAAGCCGACCGTGCCGGATGCGGCAGCGGCAATGGCGATCATACGCAGCGGCTGCGAAAAGGCTGGCCTCAGCGTCGAGGAACTGCTGTCGGGCAGCCGACGGTCAGAGGCGGTGGAGCTGCGCCGGCGGTTGGCGTGCCAGCTTATCGCACTGCCCGGGATGACGCTTGCAGAGATCGGTCGCCTGTTGGGAGTTACAAAAGCGGCGGTTTATAAAATTCTGGGCAGGAAGCGTTGAGTTATTCTAATTAGTAAACAACGTCCCCGATCTTGAGATGAAGAAGGAAACAAGACTGAACATCGTCGAGTGCGGCGGCAGCCCCTACGAGATCGGCAGGCAGTGGGGCGAGGGCTGCAGGGAGAGCCTCAAGGCCTCGCTAGGCATGCTTTATGCGGGACTAGAGCACGGACCCTTCAAGGCCGGCAAGGCCAAGGTCTGGGACGCCGCCGTGACGTTCATGGCTGCCCTGCGAAACTTCGACCCCTACGGCTTCGAGGTTCTCCGCGGCCAGGCCGAGGGGGCCGGCGTGGTCCTCGAGGAAGCCCTGGCCCTCCAGTGCTCCGTCGAGATCGCCTTCAACTACGGGAGGATCATGGGGCTGTGCACCTCCTTTGCGGCGGCGGGCCGGGCGACGGCGGGCGGCAGGGCGATCCTCGGCCAGAACGTGGACTGGCACCCCGCCGCGACGATCGATCTGCTGCGCATCCGCCACGACAGCGGCGTCCGGGAATTCGTGCTGTGCCTCTCCGGGAGCCCCTACTACCACCTCAACTCCGCCGGTGTCGGCAACTGCGTCAATCTCACCCTCGGGCCGCTGGGCGACATGAAGCAGCAGGTGCCCCTCTCCGTCACCCTCTCGAGGGCCATGCGGCAGCCGCGGATCGGTTTCGCCCTCGGCATCCTTCGCAGGCAGGCCCGCGGGCTCGGCTACGTGCTCCTCGCCGAGTCCTCGGGCGGCATGACAGGGCTCGAGGCCGTCGCCGACGACATCGAGTTCGTCCTGCCGGAGCGGGACGTCCTCGTCCATGCCAACCACTACGAGACGCAGCGCTTCAGGGCGGGGGACTGGACACCGCAACTGATTCCCGACACCACCGCGCGGGCCGGGAGAATGCGCGAGCGGATCGACGACGTCTACGGCTCGATCACCCCGGAGACGATGATGGGGATCCTGTCCGATCACGAGGGGCACCCCAACTCGATCTGCCGCCATGTGGACCCGTCGAAACCGCCGGAGCTGGCGTCCGCCTCGAGGGCGTCCTTCGTCATGGTGCCCGCCGAGGGCCGGATGTACATCGCCGCAGGGCCACCCTGCGAGTACGAATTCATGGAGTACCGGCTTTGAAAGTTATTGTGAGCAGCCTGCTGGTCGGTCTTCTCGTGACGGCTCCCGCCCTCTGTGCGGCTGCCTACGGTGCACCGAAGTGCCTTGCGCGGGACCCCTCGGACACGGTCGAGTACACGGTTGCGAAGGCGAGGCCCTCCCAGAGGGAGCTTCTGGCGCGGCTCGTCTACGCCGAGGCCCTGTCCACCGGCATCGGCGACGACCCCCTCGTCCACGAGGCGATCGCCTGGGGAGTCATGAACCGCGTGCGCCTGGCCGAGCGCTCCGAGAGTGCAAAGCGGTCCTACGGGAGCGGGATCCGGGGCGTCGTCTTCAAGAAGGACCAGTTCAACCCCGCCGTCTCGCCGAGGTCCCCCTTCTCGAAGGACTTCCTGTGCCCGAAGGAGCCGGCCCTCTGGAAAATGGCCTTCGAGGCCGCCGGCAAGGTCCTGGCGGGCGGCAAGAACCCCTTCATCCAGACCCTGTGGGAACAGGAGAACGGACTTTCGCTGGTCGTCAATTTCTACTACCCGAAGTCCGTCCAGGCCCAGGGGCCCCACCCGCCCTGGGAGGACGGAGGAGGCCTCGAGTTCATCGGCGACGTCATGATCGGCGAGAAGCTGCTTCCCGCCGAGCATGTCCGGTTCTACCGACTCGCGCGCCCCCCGGCGGATCTCAAGCCCGCCCGGTGACGGGCGGCCGCGTTTCGCAGCCCGCCCCAGGGGGGGAGCCGCGGCGGGTGTTGACGAACTTGGCCATTTACGGCATGATCCATGCACATTCTCAGCGCGGGCAGCCATCACGGCCGCGGTGGACAGACAGCGAGAATGCCCATGTATAATGACTTTTACCGGTTCTCCAGAGAGCCCTTCAACATCACGCCGGACCCGGCGTTCCTGTACCTGAGCCCCACGCACCAGGAGGCGCTGGCCTCCATCGTCTACGGGATCGAGAACCGCAAGGCCTTCGTCCTCGTGACGGGCGAGGTCGGCACGGGCAAGACGTCCGTCCTGCGCGCCTTTCTGCAGGACATCAAGCGCGACGACATCCGCTACATCTACATCATCAACCCGAACATCACGTTCCGGGAGTTCCTCGAAAAGATTTTCAGGGAATTGCAGGTGCAGGCGGAGGGGCTCACCACGACCCGGATGGTCGAGAGGCTCAATCGCGTGCTGGTCGACGAGTACGTGGAGGGACGGAATTTCGTCGTCGTCATCGACGAGGCCCAGAACATGCCCGTCGAGACGCTCGAGAGCATGCGGCTGCTGTCCAACCTCGAGACCTCGACGTACAAGCTCATCCAGATCGTGTTCGCCGCCCCGCCGGAGTTCGAGAACATCCTCGATCACCCCCGGCTGCAGTCGCTCAAGCAGCGCATCGCCGTCCGCGCGAAGATCCTGCCGCTGAGCGCGGAGGAAAGCGAAGAGTACATCCGGCACAGGCTTTCGGTGGCGTCGATAAGCGGGGAGCCCGTCTTCACGGAGAGGGCCGTGAAGATCATCGCGGCGAAGGCCGGGGGCATCCCGAGGGTCATCAACATCCTCTGCGACAACGCCCTGGTCGCGGGATTGGGGTATCAGCAGAAGCCCGTGGACGCAAAGATCGTCCGGGAGGTCCTCGCGAACCAGCAGCCCTTGCCGGCGGCGAGGGGCAGGGCACGCGGGCCTTCATGGGTGCCCGCGGCGGCGGGGTTTCTTGCGGTTCTGCTGGCGGTTCTTTTTCTTCTGCTTTACAAGGCCTTCGATACCCTGGAGCAGCACAAGGCGCAGATCGCGAAACTCCGGCAGCCCATCGTGAGGGCCAAGGTTGACCCGGTGTTGCGCGAGCGGGCGCTCGCCCCTTCACCCGCCCCGCTCCAGGAGGCGGCGACGAATCCCTTCGGCCCCCCGGCCGCCGTCGACAAGCGGTCCGGGTCCCACGACTCCTGGGGGCCGGGACCGGCGGCGGATCATCCGAAACGGGTCATGCAACCCCTCAAGAAGGCCGTGGTCAGGAAGGACGATACCCTGTTCCGGCTGACGGTCCAGGCCTACGGCTTCAGCAACGACCGCGTGATGGAGTTCGTCAAGCAGAACAACCCCTCGATCAAGGACGTCAGGAAGATCGAGGAGGGCGCGACGATCGTGTTCCCGCCGCTGGATGAATCCCTGAAGGAATCCAGGTAAATAGCGGGGATCGGGCTGATGAAACCGATACTCCCCTTCCCGCCGCGGCATACTTCCCCAAATACTAAAAAAGTATTAGTTGCATTTTCCTTGCGATTGATGTAAGGGCAGCTGTCAGCTTCGAACAGGCCTCTCCTGTGATGAAAATTCTCCTGTGACTACGGGTAAATGAGCTGACTCTTATCCGGCCGAGGAGGATTCGAAGGAATGAACCATCAGAGCAGGGCGTTGCTGGCCGAACCGGACAGCTCTCCATTGGTTCGGGGTCGGGGGCAGGACGCTGCCGAAATCAAGGAACAGAATAATCCGGTCAGGGGAATGATGTGGGCATTCCTGATCTCGGTCATCCTCTGGCTGGCTCTGGGCGTCCTGTGGGCCGCCCTGCCGTAAACCGTTCGATCTCTGCTACGTCCGTTCGATTTTTCGAGAACTACGCCGCCGGGCCTTCGGTCCGACGGCGTTTCTTCGCATGATCCGCGCGATCCCTACCGCTCTATCGGAATGATATCGGTTTTTCGCCCGCGGCGTCCGGATGGATCAGGTCATCGGGTATCGGGCCCGGCCGGGCCGTATCGTCAGAAAAGCCCGCCCAGGCTGCCGGTGTAGCCCGTCATCTCCACGTAGCCCTCGCAGGTGACGGGACTGCCGTCCGAGGTGCCCTTGCCGTCCACGGCGCCCTCCCAGTAGGTCACGCCCGTGGATCCCTCCGTGACCAGTTCCTGTGCCGCGACAATCGGTGCAATTGTCAGGTCGATGGCAGCCGCGGGGATGCGGATGCGCCAGCGGTTCGGGTATCTCCCGCCGCTCTTCGGGCTCGTCCAGGTCGACAGGGTCTCCACGCGGATCTCGCCCAGCTCGAGGTGCCGGGGGCGGCCGTCGGCCTCCACGAGGGTGCCCGACGACTCCGTTTCCACCGTTCCGTCATTCTTGCGGAGGAAGTAAAGCATCATGTCCCGGCCGTCGGAAAGATGGATCGAGAACCAGTCCCAGCCCACCTGGTCCTTCGTGAGGGCGTTGGAGCTGAACTCCTGGTCGAACCAGCTCACCCCCTCCACGGGCACGGGCATCG
>MVQS01000333.1 GCA_002067855.1 Syntrophaceae bacterium PtaB.Bin038 | reverse complement strand
AGTTCCACCCCGAGTTCAAGTCCAAGCCCCGCAGGCCCCACCCGCTCTTCGCGGCCTTCATCGGCGCCTCGCTCAGGGCCAGGCAGCAGAGGGGGAAGGAAGGGAAAAAGAAGAAAGGGGCGTAGAAGACAGGGTTCAGGGTACAGGGTCCAGGAAGATAAGACATAAGAAAAGGGCAGGGCCGGCGATCGGCCCTGCCCTTTCTGCGCCTGGTCAGTGGACCTGCTTTGACCGGCTTGAAAAATCGGAGGATCTCGTCATAATTTCTGCAGCACGCATCGAGCGACCGGGCATGGATACTCTCGTGACAGACAAGTTGCCGGAAATTCTCCGGTTGTGCCGAAAGCACAACGTAAGGAAACTCTCGTTATTCGGTTCGGCGGCGGCGGAGGCTTTTCAGAAAGGGACCAGCGACCTGGATTTTCTTGTCGAGTTCGAAGGGATGACGCCGGTCCGTCATGCGGAAAGCTACTTCGGGCTGATGGAGGATTTACAGAGACTCTTCGGCATGTCCATAGACCCCGTCGAACCCGGCCCGATCCGGAACCCCTACTTCAAGAAGATCGTTGACGAAACGAAAGTCCTTCTCTATGCGGCAGCGTGACATCCGCAAATATGTGTACGACGTCGCGCAAGCATGCGATCTCATTCCGCAGTTCACAAAAGGAAAGTCTCTCGAAAACTGCCGTTCCGACCCGCTTCTCCGTTCGGCCGTCGAGCGGCAATTTGAAATCGTCGGCGAGGCTTTGCGCCAGGCAATCAAACTCCAGCCGTCAATCGCCCAACGGGTCACCGATGCCGCCCGGATCATCGCTTTCAGAAACCGCCTCATCCACGGGTATGCGTTCGTGTCCGACGAGGTCGTGTGGGCATCATTGAAGCCTGCTTGCCTGCGCTCATTTCCGAAATTCGCCGGCTTCTCGAAGAGATGAACGACCGGCGCAGTCGACCGTAATATCTCATCTTCGCAACGTCTCTCTTACCTTCAGTCCACCTGGTGCGCCTCGAGGAACATCGCCTTCTCCAGCGAGTTGAAGAAATTCTGGTAGGGCTTGGCCTCCGTGACGGGGCTCCGGAGATATTCCGCGCTGGCCCGCACCAGGAGCTGCTTTTCTCCCCGAGGACGGACCGTCACGGTGATCCGCAGGGCCGCCGGCGCCTGCATCTGGTACGAGTCGCCCCGCGCCTTGCTGGCCGTGACGACCCCGAGGGTGTAGTCGGCGCGGTCGAGCATGAACCCCAGGTCCTGCAGGGTGGCGATGATGGCCCGCATCGTCTTTTCCTTGTCCGTCGTGTCGAACGCGCGCGACTGGATGCTTCGGAGCTGGACCTGGCTCGTCTCCATGTCGAGCAGCCGATCGTGCGTCGTCGCGCACGAAGCGACCAGGAACAGGAGGGAAAACACCAGGGGGAGGGTCTGTTTCAATCGATCAGAAGTCATGGGCCTCCAGGAACAACGCCTTGGATAGTTTCTCGAAGAAGGTCTGGTACATCCTGGGCTCGGTCAGGGGCTCGATTTTCGTGAGACGGCCGTCCGTGTCGTACACGGCCCGCTCGAAGACCACGCGGACGGCGACCTGCCTGCCCTCGGCGCCGACGGGCCGGGTCGTGACGAAGGCCTTCATGACCTGGTCCTTGTCGGGCGGGATGGGCACGCCCAAAAAGATGGCTGCGGTGAGAAAGACGGCCCACTGGACCGGGTCGGTCGCGTCGCGTTCCTTGGACGCGGTCAGGATCCCCAGCCTCGTCTCCGATTCGTCGATGTTGAACCCCGTGTCCTGGAGCAGCGCCGCGCAGGTCTTGAGGATCCTCTGCTCGTCCGCCGTGTCGAAGCGCCGCGTCTGCACCTGCCGCTGGGCAAGCATCTCCGGCGTCAGGTTCAGGTCCCTGTCGAGCGTGACGGCGTAACACCCCGTCATCAGCAGCAGGGCCGCCAGCGCAGCGCACCCGAAGCGAAGAGGCAGCCTCATAGGAATCAGAACGCAGAAGACCGGTAGGCGAAGTCACGCACCCTCTTCTGCTCGTCGAACTTGACGATCACCGTGAGGGACTTCTGCGTCGAGGAACTGGCGCCCGAGCTCGTCCCGCCCAGGCCCCCCCCGCCTCCGGAGCCGCCGGTGAGGATGCCGAGGATCAGGGCCGAGCTCGACGAGTAGACATTCTCCGTGGAGATCCGGTCGTAGACCCAGACCTCCCTGCCCTTCTCGTCCGTGGTGACCACATTCGGGGAGCCGAGGGCCTCCACAACCTGGGCGCCCGACATGCCCACGCGGATCTCGCGCTGCACCGTCCCGACGGTGAGCTTGTCGCCCTCGCGGGCCTTCTGCACGTCCGCCGCGTGCATGGAGGCGCAGCCCGCCAGCAGGGCCCCCGAAAGAACGATCAACCAAACCGGTTTCCAGAGTCGCATGGGTTCCTCCCCTGTTCGGCGTCCCGGCTCACGGGACGACCGGCCGTTTGGGGCTATTTTGCGCCGGGGCCCTTTTTTGTCAAGGCCTATTATGGGATGCCGCAAATTCCCTGTGGACCGCAGGGCCCGCTGCGTATAAAGTATGGGAAACCTCGCCCGGAGATGCCATGAAGGCGCCCCCCTGTGCATTCAGCGAGATCGTCGGGAAGATCCAGGTGCTGACCCTGGAGGTGCGCACGCCGCTTACCGCGGAGGACCTCGGTGCGCGGCTGAAAGCCTGCTTCGGGGCCGGGGGCCTGGGGATGAACCTCGAGGAGGAGCCGCCCGGCCGCTTTCTCTTCGCGGGCGGCGGGGGGCACGTGACGGCAGTCCTCCACCCCGAGGGGGACAGGACGCTGCTGAGGATTTCCACAAGCGGATGGGCCGCGCCGGTGAAGCGATTCGTCTCGGACTTGCCTTGAACCGCCGGCCGCCCCGATGAACGGGACCCCGGACGACACAGGAAAGGAGGGAACGGGGATGAAGATCCGATGGGCATTGCAATGCGGCATGGCAGGGCTGGTACTCTGCGCATGCGTGGCCGCAGCGCCCGCCGCCGCACAGGACCTTCAGAAGACGATGACCTACGACGACTATGCCGCCCTGCCCAAGCTCGAAATCGCGACGGAGGAGGTCGGGGGCACCTTCACGGCGGCGAAAATCGAGTATGTGAGCTTCAGGGAGGTGGAGGGTGTCGACCGGTACCAGATGACGGGAATCACGGCCAAAGGAAGGGCTTCGGGCATGAAGCCCCTCGTGCAGGACTACAGGAAGGTTCGCATCGCCGCGAAGGGCCTGATGACCCGGTTGTGCGGAAAGAAGAAGGCCGTCGTGGAATCGGACCTTCTCTACCCGGACCACTTCACGACCCAGTTCCGGTGCCAGTAGGGTCTAGAGGCCGACCGCGGCAGGTCATCGGGGTTCGCCCTCCCGGTCCCCTGCGTTTTTTCCCCTGCCGGCCCCCGGTCCCCGCGTCACGCCCGCACGCCCACCACGATGCGTCCGCGGACCCTCCCGGCCAGCAGCTCCTCGGCGTACCTCGGGACGTCTGCGAGGGAAATGATGCCGGGGGTGATCTTCTCGAGCGTCTCGGCCGGCAGGTCGCGCACCAGCCTCGACCAGGCCGCCTTGCGTCGCGGGATCGGGCACATCACCGAATCGACGCCGCGCAGGCTCACGGCCCGGAGGATGAAGGGCATGACCGTCGTCGGCAAATCGGCGCTGCCCGCCAGGCCGCAGTTGGCCACACAGCCGCCGTAATTCATCTCGGCCAGCACCCGGGCGAGGACCCTTCCGCCCACCGTGTCGATCGCCCCGGCCCAGCGCTGGGTCTCCAGCGGCCGGGGCATCTCGGCCCATTCCGGTCCGGACACGAAGTCCGTGGCGCCCAGGTCCTGGAGGTACTCGTGCGTGTCCTCCTGGCCGGGCGCGGTCAGCGCGGCGACCCGGTGCCCCATGTTGGACAGGACCGCCACGGCAACGCTGCCCACGCCGCCCGCGGCGCCCGTTACGAGGACCGCGCCGCCCCCCGGCTTGATCCCGGCTTCCTCGAGCGTCATGATGCAGAGCATGGCCGTGAATCCGGCCGTGCCGATGGCCATGGCGCGGCGGGTGTCCAGCCCCTCCGGAAGCGGGACGAGCCAGTTGGAGTTGACGCGCGCCCGCTGGGTGTAGCCGCCCCAGTAGCGCTCGCCGACGCTCCAGCCCGTGAGAACGACCCTGTCGCCCGCCTTGTAGAAGGGTGACTTCGACTCCAGGACGGTACCCGCCAGGTCGATGCCCGGCACCATGGGGTACTCGCGGACGATCTTCCCCGTGCCGGTGACGGCCATGGCGTCCTTGTAGTTCAGCGAAGAATACTCGACGGCCACGAGAACGTCGCCCCCGGGCAGATCGCCGACGGTCAGTTCCTCGATGGCGTTTCGGACCCTGCCGCCTTCCTGCCGCAGCACCAGCGCCTTGAATGTGTCGGCCATCGTCGTCCCCCCCTCCCAATCCGTCCCAAAATGATTATGGCACCCATGCGAACACGGTTTGGCGTCCCAGGTAACAGGTAGCAGGTTGCAGGAAAGAGCTGATCCGTCCTGCCACCTGTCACCTGTTACCTGTCACCTGTTACCTGTCACCTCAATCAGCCCGCCTCCGCGACCCGGACGGGCTTCTGGTCGAACTCGTCGCTCCGGATGAAGCGGACCGCATTCTTGAAAAATGCGAGCCCCATCCCTTCCTCGGGAAGGTCCTCCCGGGTCCAGCGCGGGTGATTCGTGTAGTGCGTGTAGGCCTCCGGGTGGGGCATCAAGCCGAAGAGGCGACCGGTCTCGTTGCAGATCCCGGCGATGGCGTCGACGGCGCCGTTGGGGTTGTCGGGGTAGGCCATGGTGGGCCGGTCGCTCGCCTGCGTGCAGTAGCGCACGACCACCTGCTGCCGCCGATGGAGGCGCTTCAGGACCGCGGCGCTCTTGGCCATGAATTTCCCCTCGCCGTGGCGCACGGGGAGGTAGACTTTCCGGATTCCCCTCGTGAAGACGCAGGGCGACTTCTCGTTGACCGCAAGCCACACCCAGCGGTCCTCGAAGCGGCCCGAGTCGTTGAA
>MVQS01000332.1 GCA_002067855.1 Syntrophaceae bacterium PtaB.Bin038 | reverse complement strand
TTTCATCGGGCTTCCCGAAGGTGAGCTGTCGCTTGCGCAGGCGGCGGTCTACCTCGCCACGGCCCCCAAGAGCAATGCGATCTACCGTGCCTACGGGAGGGTCAAGTCCGTCGTCGGCGAGACGGGGACCCTGCCCGTACCGCTGCACATACGGAACGCCCCCACGCGGCTCATGCGCGATCTGGGCTACGCGAAGGGCTACCGGTACGCCCACGACTACGAGGAGGCCTTCGTGCCCCAGGATTACCTGCCCGAGAAGCTGCGGGGGCAGGTCTACTACACGCCCACGGACCGCGGCTACGAGAGGACGATCCGCGAGCGCCTGACGAAGTGGCGGAGAATCCGGGAGCAGGCGGCCCGGGACGGAAAGCGGGGACAGGAGGAGTGATTTGGTGACAGGGCCCGAGAAGGAGCAGTACGTCCGGGAGATCGCGGCGCTTCACGAGCGCGTCCGGTACCTCGAGGAGATGGAGAAGGAGTTCGCCGCCCTCGCCCGGGCGCTGAAGGATTCGGAGGAGCGATACCGGCTGCTCGTGGAGAAGATCCTCGACGGGATCTTCATCGCCCAGGACGATCATGTGAAGTTCCCCAACCCCTCGATGACGGACCTCCTGGGTTACACGGCCAAGGAGCTGGGCGCCGTGCCCATCGCGGAGCTCATCCGGCCCGAGGACCGCGAGCGGGTGCTCGCCCGCTATCGCAGGATCCTCGCCGGCGAGAACCTCCGGGGGACGCTGGCCTTCGGGGCGCTGCGCAAGGGGGGGGACGGGTTCCAGGCCGAGGTACGCGCCGTCCCCATCGCCTGGGAAGATCGCCCCGCGGTGCTGTGTCTCCTGCGGGACGTTACGCGTCAGGTGCAGCTCGAATCCCAGCTGCAGTACGCCAAGAAGATGGAGGCCGTCGGGACGCTCGCCGGCGGGATCGCCCACGATTTCAACAACCACCTGCAGGGCATCTCGGGCTACATCCAGCTGCTCATGATGCGCGGCGACCGGGACCGCACGGAACAGGGCTGGCTCATGCAGATCGAGCGCTCCGTCCAGCGGGCGGCGGCGCTCACCAAGCAACTGCTGATCTTCAGCCGCAGGGAGGAGAGCCGGCTCGAGCCCCTCGATCTCAACGAGGTGGTGCGCCAGGCCCAGAAGACGCTGGCCCGGACGATCCCCGAGTCAATCGTGTCGGAGCTGCGCCTCGCCGCCGACCTGCGCCCCCTCGAGGGGGACGCCGTGCAGCTCGAGCACGTGCTGTTCAACCTGGGGATCAATGCAAAGGACGCCATGCCCGACGGGGGCAAGATCGTCATCGGGACCCGCAACGTCCGGCTCGACGAGGCCTTCTGCCGCAGCCACGTGGGCGTCACTCCGGGGGACTACGTGGAGCTTTCCTTCAGGGACACGGGGCACGGGATGGAACAGGAGACGCTGGAGCGGATCTTCGAGCCCTTCTACACCACCAAGGGCGTGGGGTCGGGGATCGGGCTGGGGCTGGCCATCGTCTACGGCATCGTGCAGAGCCACCGCGGGATCATCCTCTGCGAGAGCAGCCCGGCCGCGGGGACGACCTTCCGGATCTACCTGCCGGCGCAGGAGCGGGCCGCGGCGGCCCCGGAGAAGGAGGCCCGGAAAAGGGCCGACTACCGCGGGGTGGAAACGATCATGATCGTCGACGACGAGCCCGACATCCTCGACATCGGCCAGAACACCCTCGAGCAGTTCGGCTACACGGTGCTCATGGCCCGCAGCGGCGAGGAGGCCGTCGAGGCCTACTCGAAGCGGGGGCGGGAGATCGACCTCGTGATCCTCGACCTCGGGATGCCCGGGATGGGCGGGGAGAGGTGCCTGCAGGAACTCCTGAAGATGAACCCCTCGGTGAAGGTCCTCATCGCAAGCGGGTACGCCGCGACGCAGACCGTGCAGGGAATCCTCGAGGCGGGCGCCACGGGATTCATGGCGAAACCCTACCGGCTCGAGGACATGCTGAAAAAGGTCCGAGAGGTTCTCGACGGGGAGAGGGACGAGATCCCTCTTGGAGATTGAAAGAAGAGGGTAAGAGGGTAAGAGGGTAAGAGGGTGAGAAGGGGAAAATCAGAAAGCAGGAGGCGTTGCCCCCTTCTTTTCTCACCTTCACACCTTCTCAACTTCTGCGATGGCCGGGCATATCTCTGTGCCGGACATCATCATCCGGCCTGAGCTTCCGGTTCCTGCGGCACGAAGATCCACAGCAGGACGTAGAGAAGGAACCCCGTCCCGTAGGCGAGAAAGAGCAGCACGAACAGGAGCCGCCACGCCCAAGACGGGACGGGCGTGCGCGCGCCCAGGGCCCCGCATATTCCCCCGAGCCATCGGTCCGTCCGGGACCGCTTGAAGGTCTGCAGAACGTTCTTCTCTTCCATCGATTCACCTCGCTTGTTCACAGAGTTTTCGCAAACGCCCAACCCCTCCCTCCGGGACCCCCCTCCCAAGGAAGGAGGGCAGGACGCGGCCCGGTCTGAAACGGGGTCGATCCGTTTCCCCCTCAATCGCCCGTGAGGATGGATCCGCTCGTCAAAAACGTCCCCGCGATGCAGGCCGTCATGAGGCAGGCCAGGGTCGCGGCCGCGAGACACCGGAAGCCGACCTCGGCGAGCACCGAGGCCCGTCCCGGCGCGAGCGCGGCAATGCCGCCGATGAAGATCGCCAGGGAGGCCACGTGGGCGAAGCCGCAAAGCGCGTAGGCGGCCACCACGGCGGAGCGGGGGTGCCGCAGCACGCCCTGGGCCATTGCGTCTGCCAGGTCCCGGTAGGCAATCACCTCCGTCACGACGGCGCGCTCGCCGATGAGTTTCGCCACCAGCGGGGCATCGCCCGCCGGGACGCCGATCACCAGGGCGAAGGGGTAGAAGAGCCACCCCAGCAGGCCCTTCAGGCTCCAGTCGACCTGAAGCCGGAAGGCCTCGTTGAACAGGCCGCCGGCCCACGAAAGGGAAAGATCGACGAGGGCGACGAGCCCCAGAACGGCCAGCAGCAGGGCCACGATCCCTGCGATGAGGCGCAGGCCGTCGTTGGCGCCCCGGATCACGGCCATCACGAGGTTCGGCTCCCGCTCGTAGTCGGGGCTGATGTGGATGCCCAGGGTGGCCGGCACGCCCCGCTCGGGGATGACGATCTTCGCCATGACGAGCGCGCAGGGGGCGGCGATGATCGAGGCGGACACCAGGTGCCCGGCGATCGTGGGAAAGACGCTCTTGAGCGAGAAGACGTAGAGCGCCAGCACGTTCGAGGCGACGGTGGCCATGCCGGCGGTGAGAACGACGGCGAGTTCCGAGCGCGTCATGCCCGCCAGGTGCGGCTTGATGACGAGGGCGGACTCGACGCCGACGAAGATGTTGCTCGCCGCGCAGAGGGATTCGGCGCCGGAGACCTTCATGAGCCTCATGAAGAGCCGGGCAAACCCCCGAATGATGCGGGGCAGGATGTTGACGTGGTACAGGATCGACATGAGGGCCGAAAAGAACACGATGGTCGGGAAGGCCTGGAAGGCAAGGATGAAGCCCAGAGAGCCTTCCCCCTGCTCCCCCGTTGAGCCGGGCGGAAGCGCGAGACGGCCGAAGAGAAATCTCGCCCCCGCGGCCGCCGAATCGAGCACGCGGATGAGCACGTCGTTGACGAAAAGGAACCCCCGGGTGCCTGCAGGCACGTGAAAGAGAAAAAGGGCAAAAAGAAGGGGCAGAACCGTGCCCCAGAGGATCACGCGATAGTTGAGCGTCCTGCGGCTCTCCGAGACGAGCCAGGCAACGCCCATGAGAACGAAGATCCCGGAGAAGCTGATCAGGTTGTAGATCTCCATTGCGGGCTCTCCCGGGATCCCCGTGGCGGTCGCAAGCCGATGCCCGGCTTTTCCCGTTCCTTCTGTGATCGGCCGAAACCTTCGGCCGTGCCGTCAGCCCCCTCAGGAGGGGCCGCAGCTGGTGGCGCTGCAGGACCCGCAGCCCGGCCCGGCGGAACTCGTGAACTTGCCGTCGCTCGAGTGGCTGAAGGCCGACATGAGCTTCTTTACGTTCTTCCCCTTGCACATCGGGCAGGTCACTTCCTGATTCCCGAAAACGAGGGTCTCGAAGGTCTTCTTGCACTCCCGGCATTGATACTCGAAGATCGGCATAGGGTCTCACCATCCTTGTTTCGTGTTCGGCCATGCGGATAAGCTGTTTGCAGGGCCCTGCTCATTGAATGCGAAGTTAGGAAGCTATGAAGTTATGAAGAGCGGAGTGGCAGGAAGAATTTTCTTGTCCGCTCTTTCTCACTTCCGCTCTTCCGAGCTTCATCAGCGGATTCTCGATGAAATACAATCGTTCTCGGCGTGACCGGAGCCAACATCACCTCATGCGCACCCGGTCGTCCAGCCTGTGCAGTCCCGCCTGCCTGGCCGCCTCGAGCGCCTGCTCGTACTCCTCGCGGGTGATCCTCCGGTTGATCGCCGGGGTCTTGTTCGCCTCCCAGCAGGGGCGGTACTGGTCCATGACGTTGACGTAAGTGTCCCTCGAGATCTCCCCGGCGAGGAACCGCATCACCTCCGCCGTTCCCGCCACACCGCCGGGCATGACGAGGTGCCTCACCAGAAGCCCCCGCACGGCCACGCCGTTCTCGTCCACCTCGAGGTCCCCCACCTGCCGGTGCATCTCCCGCAGGGCCTCCATGGCCCGCTCCCGGTAGTCGCCGGCATAGCAGAGGCGCTCTGCCCACGCGTTGTCCCAGAACTTGAAATCGGGCATGTAGATGTCGACGACCCCGTCGAGCAGCCCCAGCGTCTCGACGGAATCGTAGCCGCCGGTGTTGTAGACCAGCGGGACGTTCAGCCCGCCCTCGACGGCCGGGACCAGGGCCTCGAGGATCTGCGGGACCACGTGGCTCGGGGTGACGAGGTTGATGTTGTGGCACCCGCCCCGGGCCAGCTGGAGCATGGCGCCGGCGAGCGTGCCCGGCTCTACCTCGGAGCCCTCCCGCAGGTGGCTGATATCATAGTTCTGGCAGAAAGAGCAAAGGAGATTGCAGGAGCTGAAGAAGATCGTGCCCGAGCCGTGCGAGCCCACCAACGGCGCCTCCTCGCCGAAGTGGGGGCCGGCGCTGGAAACCATGGCCTTTCGCCCCGTCTGGCAGAAGCCCTGCTCGTCCTCCAGGCGGTTCACCCCGCATTCCCGGGGGCAGAGGCGGCACTCCCGCAGCCGCTCCACGGCCTCCCGCGCGCGCTCCCGCAGCACCCCGTCGCGATGCAATGTCAGGTAAGAGGGCTCGAACATATTGAAAAGGCATACGGCGTAAGGCTCAAGGCTTAAGGCGAGGTACGACGAGGTTTTTCTTGCCTTTAGCCTTTTGCCTATCTTTTGTATCTCCCCATCAGCTGCGCCTCGGCCAGGATGTGCCCCTTCATGGCCTTCAGCAGTTGATCCTTCGTGATCCCCGGCTTGAGACCGAGCATGGCGTCCAGGGCGTAGAGCTTGAAGAAGTACCGGTGGGTGCCGCCGGGGGGGCAGGGCCCCCCGTACCCGATCCGGCGGAAGTCGTTGACCCCCTGCGTGCCCCCGCCCGGCAGCTCCTTCTCCCGGGGGACCCCCTCGGCGAGCATCGACGCCGTCGGCGGGATGTCGTAGAGGACCCAGTGTACCCAGGTGCCCATGGGGGCGTCGGGGTCGTCGCAGATCAGGGCGAAGCTCCTGGTGCCTGCAGGGGGGTCCAGCCACTCCAGGGGCGGGGAGAAATCGGCCCCATCGCAGGTGTACTTCGCGGGGATCATCTCTCCGCTGCCGAAGGCGCTGCTTTTGATCTCCATCGCGTTCCCCTCCTCTTTGCAGCGTTATGAAAGTATAATATAGACCATTCGGAAAAAGTAAAATCCTTCTTTTTCGACCCACATCAAGTCCGGGGAGGGTCGGGCCGGTCTTCCGGCCCGGGGAAAGGGGCCGGCGACCATGAGGAAGAACCTGTTCGTCACCGGGCTGCCCGGGACGGGGAAGACGACGCTGATCCGGAGGATTCTGGGCACGCTCCCGCCGGGGGGGACCGCGTCCGGCTTCTTCACCGCCGAGATCCGGGAGTCGGGCGAACGGGTGGGCTTCGCCGTGAGCACCCTCGACGGCCCAAGCGGCCTGCTGGCCCACGTCCGGATCGGGGGCCGTGCCCGCGTCGGGCGCTACGGCGTCGACGTGGCGGGGTTCGAGGGGCTCGTGCTCCCGCTTCTCGAGCCGGGCAGGGCGCGGCTGTACGTGGTCGACGAGGTCGGGAAGATGGAGTGCCTCTCGCCGGCTTTTTGCGAGAGGGTGAGGGGCCTGCTCGATTCGGAGGCGGCGGTCCTGGGGACGATCGCCCTGAAGGGCGGCGGCTTCATCGCCGAGGTGAAGGCCCGCGCAGACGTGGCCCTTTACGAGGTGACCGTGAAGAACCGCGATCGGCTCGTCGACGAGATTCGCCTTGCGCTTGCCGATCGGCTGCGTTGAAGGGGGCGCCGTGGACCCGAGGGACTTTGCCCTGCTTCTCGATCGCTTCGCCCTTTCCGCCGAGGGCTACCGGAAGGTCCGCAGGGGCGTGCAGAAACGCATCGTCCGTCACATGCAGCAGCTGGGCTGCCCCGCGATGAGGGCCTACCTCGAGCGGCTCGACCGCGACAGGGACGCGGAGAGGGATGCCCGGCGCCTGATGGACGTTTCCATCAGCCGCTTCTTCCGCGACGGGGAGTTGTGGCAGGCCCTGGAAACGGAGATCCTCCCCGCGCTTGCCGCGGGGCGCCCCGCGGGGCTTCGCATCTGGTCGGCGGGCTGCGCCCTGGGGCAGGAGGTGTACAGCATCAAAATGCTCTGGGCCCTCCTGTCGGAAAAGGTCCCCTTCATGCCGCCTCTCCGTCTGCTGGCCACCGACGTCAACCCGTCCACCCTGCAGCGGGCGATCGAGGGCGTCTACCCCGCGAGGGCCGTCGCACAGGTCCCCGCGGAGGCGAGGGCGCGCTACTTCCGGCACGCGGGAAAGGGGAGCGTCCGGATCGCCGACGAGCTGAAGCAAGGCATCGATTGGCAGGTCCACGACCTCGCGGCCGGCCTCACGCCGGCGCGGGACTTCGACATCGTCTTTCTGCGCAACAACCTGCTCACCTACTACCGGAAAGAAATCGTCGAGGCCGCCCTGCCGGCCGTCGGGGACAGCCTGAAGCCGGGAGGGTTCCTCGTCATCGGGCGCAAGGAGCGCCTGCCCGCTTTCCCGGAAGGCTTCGCTTCTCACCCGTCCGTACCCTGCCTGCACCGGAAACGGCAAACAAGCGGGTTGGCGTAGCCGCCGCATGATGGTATGTTACGCTCCGGCAAAAGGAGACCGTTGATGAGACCCGGGGGCATTTCGTTTCTTGTGCTGCTGATCGGGGCGGTCCTTGCTGCAGGGCCATTGCCCGCATGGGCGAAGGAGACGGCGGGCATTGCGCCCGGAGCCGTCGCGGCCGAGATCGGGCGGATCGAAAAGGCCGCCCGGGGCACGCTGGGTGTCGCCGCCGTGCACCTGGAAACGGGCCGAAAGGTCGAGTACCGCGCGGAGGAATTCTTCCCCATGGCCAGCACCGTCAAGGTGCCCCTTGCGGCCAGGATCCTCGACATGGCGGACCGGGGCCAGGTCGGCCTCGCCACGGAAATCCCGGTGAAAAAGATGGAGATGAACCCCGAAGGCCCCCTCGCGGCGATCCGGTGGCGCCCCGGGCTGTCCCGGTCTATCGAGGAGCTGCTCGAGGCGATGATCACCCGGAGCGACAACACCGCCACCGACGTCCTCTTCCGGGTGGCAGGGGGGCCCGCGGCCGTGGAGGCCTGGCTCAAGGGCATGGGCCTGAAGGATATCCGCCCCGCCCGATACATCCGGGAGCTGCTGCGGGATGTCCTGTCGATCCCCGAGCCGGCCTCGCCGACGGGGTCCCTGGCGGAGCAGTTCCGGAGGATGCCTCCCGAACGGGCGGCGCAGCGCCGCGCGAGGGCATCCCGGGCAACCCCCGGGTACGATGCCGACCCCCGGGACCAGGCAACCCCGCGTGCCATGCTCGCGCTCCTGGTCAAGATCCGGCTGGCCGACGGGGTAAGCGCCGCGGTGCGCTCCACGCTGATCCCCATGATGGAGAGGACCGAGACCGGGACGAAGCGGATCCGGGGCCGGCTGCCCGCGGGGACGGTCGTCGGCGACAAGACGGGGACGCTGGCCGGCACCGCAAACGACGTCGGCTACGTCACCCTTCCCGGCGGGAAGGGCTGCATCGCCCTCGTCGTGTTCGTGAAGGGCTCCGAGGCGGCCCCCGCCGCGCGGGAGACGGCGATTGCCGACACTGCGCGCCTGGTGTACGACTACTTCCTGCTTTCCAGCCCGGAGAAGCCGGAGTGAACGGAGGACGCGCAGGGCGGTCCCGGATGCCCGCCGCCGCCGTCACCTGTCAGGGCCGGAACAGGAACCGCTCGGGGTTGACGGAGCCGAAGAGGTTCCTGTCGCCGTCGGTCAGGTGAGGCGTGGCGGCGAAGGCCCGCAGGTAGTCATTGTAGGAATCGACGTCGAGCAGGTTGATCGGGAAGTCCGATCCGAAGAGGATGCGGCTGCGAAGCGTCTCGGGGCGGGGGCTGCTGTCGATGAGCCCTTTGAGGCGCCGGTAGTACCAGTCGCCGGGGCAGTTCGCGAAATCGGCGTAGACCCCGTCGTAGCGGTCGATGTAGTCGAGGATCGTCCCCTCCCACTCCCCGTCCGGGAACAGGTGGAGGACGTAGCGCTTGCCGAGGTGGGCGAAGTTGATCTTCAGCCGGTACGATGCGAGAACCTTTTCCCACCGCACGGGCGAGGTGTACAGGGCAAGCCGGGATTTCCTGACGGTCTGGAACCCGTTGTCGCTGCAGTGGACGGTGATGGGGATCTGTCTCGCCTCGCAGAACCGGTACAGCAGGTCCACTTTCCTGAACTCGCCGTCCTCGTCGGGGCAGGGGTCGAACCCCAGCGGCGGATAGAGCTTGATCCCCGCAAAGAAGTGGCTCCGGTCCCCTCCCTCGTCGATGTTTGCGCCGAACCGCCCCATCCGGGCAAAAAACGATTCTCGGCTTCCCCGGTAGTTCCCGAAGTACTTTTGCAGCAGATCGCCCACCTCGGCGAGGCTGTAATTGGCGGGATTGATGCCGAGAAAGGGGTAGATCTCGAAGAGGGCCGGCGTGCTGCGCGGAACGACGGCGTACCGCGTCCCTCCCGTCTGCGGGTCCCGGATGAGCTCCGTCTCCATGTAGCCCCGGATGCCGTTGAACACGTCGATGACCTGCTCGGCGATCGGCTTGCGGGCCGCTATGTTGTAGAAGGCATGGTCGGAGACGTCCCGTTCCATCTGCTTGTACCCGAAATCCATGATGAGGGGTGTCAGCACCAGCCTGTCGTAGGCCCCGATCCCCCCGTGGAGGCGCAGGGCCCTGTCCCGGTGGTTCCAGAAGTCGTTCCGGAGGAAGTGCTCGGTGATGAGGAAGAACGAGGCGATGTCGTTCTCCATGAGCGAAAGCAGGTTGAGCGACCCCTCGAAGAGGAGCTTCCGGAATTTCGGCGAAAGGGGGACGAAAACCTGGAGATAGAGGAGCAGCGCGAAGAACTTGACCCGGTTGATCCGCTTCAGCAGTGCGCTGAAGTTCGGGTGGCTGAGGTTCATGGCATGGCAGTGGACGTCGTAGAAGCGGCGGGTGTCTTCCATCGTGTGCCTCCGTTGCCTGGATGGAACCCGGGATGGCCTGCGGCGGTGCGGGTGCTTACACCTGCGGGGGGACGACGTAGAGCAGGACGCAGACGTAATGGCACGCGCTCCCGCCGAGCACGAAGAAGTGCCAGATGGCATGGTTGTAGGGGAGCCGCTTGACGAGGTAGAACAGGGCGCCCACGGTGTAGAGGATCCCCCCGGCCAGCAGCCAGGCGAACCCCCCGGCGGGCAGGGCGTCGATGAGGGGCTTGATGACGAAGACGGCAAGCCAGCCCATCATGAGGTAGGCCAGGGTGCCGAGGATCTTGAAGCGGTACATGAAGAAGATCTGGAGGCCGATGCCCGCTGCGGCCAGCACCCAGACGAGCCCGAACAGCGTCCACCCCCAGTTTCCCTGAAGCGTCACGAGCGTGAAGGGGGTGTAGCTTCCCGCGATGAGCAGGTAGATACACGAGCGGTCCAGGATCCGGAAGGCGTGCTTGAGCCGCGGCGAGCGGACGGAGTGGTAGAGCGTCGACGCCGTGTACAGGAGCACCATGGTCGTCCCGTAGATGCTGCAGCTCACGATGTGCAGCGTCGTGCCGTGCAGGCAGGCCAGCACCACCAGCACACCGAGGCCTGAGGCGCTCAGCAGGGCGCCGGTGCCGTGGGTGAGGGCGTTGACGAGCTCTTCGATCTGGACGCGTTGGGGGGCCATGGTCACCGCCGGTTCCGCCTGCGGCCTCGCATGGTGACTGTGCCGTGCGACGCCCCAAACGGGGGCTTTACTTTTCACGTGGCGCATTATATACAACGCCCAAAGGGCAATCTCAAGAGTTTTTGAGGGCCCAACCTGGATGAAAAGCGATTTTTGTGGCGCACGCGAACCACCGGGCTCCGCAGAGGCCGGTGGTTTTTTTTATTCAGGGACGAACAGGAATGCGGGGAGGAACGGCGATGAAAAAGCTCATCCAGTCCGGGGACACGGTCAGCGTCCATTACACCGGGAAACTTGAAAACGGCGAGATTTTCGACTCCTCGTCGGGGAGGCGGCCCCTGACCTTCACCGTCGGCGCCGGGCAGATCATCCGGGGCTTCGACGAGGCGGTGCTGGGCATGGCCGTGGGGGAGGCAAAAACCGTCACCATCGCTCCGGAGATGGCCTACGGCCGCCGTCAGGCGGAACTCATCGTGGATATCCCGAGGAACACCGTTCCCGAGGGCATGGAACTCGAGAAGGGGATGATGATCGAACTCGTCGACCCCCAGGGAAACAAGATCCCGGCCGAGGTGTTCGAGATCCTTGACGAGGTGGTCAAGATGGACCTGAACCACTTCCTAGCGGGGAAAACCCTCGTCTTCGACATCGAGATCGTCGCAGCGGGGCCTTCGCAGGTTCCGGGCTGACCGGGTATCCCCGGGGAGCCCCCGGGTGCGAGTCGCGAAAGGACGAAAATGAAATTCCTGGAAAAACTGTTCCATGCGGAGCAGAAGACCCCGAAAAAGGAAGAGACGGGCCGCAACGACGCGTGCCCGTGTGGCAGCGGCAAGAAGTACAAGCGCTGCTGCCTCGACGGCGACGAGAAGAAGAGACGCAAGCAGCTGGGGCTGATGTAAGGCAGGCGACCCTCAATCGTCCGCCTTTTCCGCGTAAAGGTCGTAGAGCGCCGCCGCGGTGATGCGGCAGCGGACGAATTCCCCCGGGACGAGCGCCCCGTTGCGCACGTAGGTGATCCCGTCGATCTCCGGGGCCTGGAAGCGCGTCCGGCCCCGCCAGGGGAAGTCCTTCCGACCCGACGTTCCCTCGATGAGCACCTCCTCCACCGACCCGATACGGGCCAGGCCGATCTCGTCGGCGATCGCCGCCTGGGCTTCCATGATCAGCGCCTGCCTTCGCGCCTTCTCCCCGTCCGGTACCTGACCCGGCATCCCTTCCGCCGCCGTTCCCTCCTCGGGGGAGTAGGGGAAGACCCCCAGGCTCTCGAACCGGCTCTCGCGCACGAAATCCAGCAGTTCCTCGAACTGCTCTTCCGTCTCTCCGGGGAACCCGACGATGAGCGAGGTGCGCAGGGCGACCCCGGGGACGGCCTCGCGGATCTCGGCGATCCTGCGCCGGATGCAGGCGGAGGTCCCCTTGCGGTTCATCGCCTTCAGGATACGGTCGCTGATGTGCTGGACCGGGATGTCGAGGTAGCGGCAGACCTTCTTCTCCGCGGCCATTGTGGCGAGCAGCTCGGCGGTGATGCTCCTGGGATAGGCGTAGAGGATGCGGATCCAGCGAAGCCCCTCGACGGCACAGAGCCGCTTCAAGAGGCCGTTGAGCGTGGGGCGCCCCTTGAGATCGCGCCCCCAGGCCGTCGTGTCCTGGGCGATGAGGATCATCTCGCGCGTGCCCCCGGCGGCGAGCCGCTCCGCCTCGGCGGCGAGGTCGTCCATGGGGCGGCTCCGGAAGGGGCCCCGGATCGAGGGGATGACGCAGTAGGCGCACCGGTTCGAGCACCCCTCGGCGATCTTGAGGTAGCCGTAGAAGGGTGTGGAGACCGCCCGCGGGACGGCCGCGTCCATGAGGTAGAGGGGCTCGCTCACGCGGACGAGCGGCGCCTTCCCCCGCCCCGCGTCGATGCGTTCCAGCTGCGCCGGGATGTCCGGGAAATCCCCCGTGCCCAGGAAGAGGTCCACCTCGGGGAGCTCGCGGGCCAGCTCGGCGCCGTAGCGCTGGGAGAGACAGCCCGCGACGACGAGCCTGCGGCAGCGACCCTTCTTCTTGAAGGCCGCCATCCGGAGGATCGCCTCGACGGACTCCTCCTTGGCGGGGAGGATGAAGGCGCAGGTGTTGACGACGATGACGTCGGCCCGGTCGGGCCGGCCGGTGACGCTCCAGCCGGAACGCGCCAGGAGGGCGGACATGACCTCGCTGTCCACGAGGTTCTTCGGGCATCCGAGGCTCAGGATGTAGGCGCTCTTTTTGCTCACCTTACCGCGGCAGCTTTCTGGCCAGGACCTTGCGCGGCTTCACGCCGTCGGAGGGGCCCACGACGCCCTCCTTCTCCATCCGCTCGATCATGCGGGCGGCGCGGTTGTAGCCCACCTTGAGGTAGCGCTGCACGAGGGAGACCGAGGCCTGCCCGAGCTCGGTGACCAGCTCCACGGCCTCGTCGTACTTCTCGTCTGCGTCGCCCTCGGCCTTTTCCCCCTCCTGGGCCTCGACCTTGAACTTCTGGATCGACTCGTCGTAGACGGGGGCCTCCTGCTTGCGGATGAAGCTCACGATGCGCGAGATCTCCCGGTCGGAGACGAAGGCGCCGTGGATGCGCTGGAG
>MVQS01000331.1 GCA_002067855.1 Syntrophaceae bacterium PtaB.Bin038 | reverse complement strand
GGTGATCGAGTCGGCCTTCAGGTACAAGCCCCAGGCCTTCAGCTTCGAGCCCGTGAAGGGCGCGACAAGACTCAGGGGCTGGAAGGAATTGGAGGGGCATCTGAAATAAGCTCAGATGGGTTTGCCCCGTCGCAAAAACGCTCGGACGCTCAGTCCGTCGCCGAGATCAGCTCGAAGATGAAACTCCCCACCGCCACCTTGCTCTGGATCTTCACGGGCACCTGCCGTTCGTCGGCGGTGAACCAGATCTTCAGCGACGGGTCGTCCCGGCTCGGCACGACCCCCTGCAGCCTCTCCATGTCTGGGACGACGAGATGGGTGTCGTAGACCCTGCCGTCGATCACGACCGCCTCGCGCCCCGCGACGGCGGCCTTGACGGCGATGCACTTCTTGCCGTCGGTGACGGGGATCTCGTGGACGTCCCCCGGCTTGAGCCGGTGCGTGCGGATCACGAAGAAGATCGCCAGCGGGTCAAAGGTGCCCGGCAGGATCTCCACGGGCTTCTCCGCGTTTCCGAAGCTTGCGTAGGCGGCCGTGCGGTTCTTCCAGTCGTAGGTGACGATGACGTCCCGCGGGTGGTTCCCCGTGCTCCTCTTGCGGTACTGCAGGGTCCGTGTCATCGAGGCGTCGGTGAAGGAGTCCTGCCGCTCCCTGATCCGGTAGAACAGGTCGACCCGGGAGTTCGTCGTGGTCGTCATGGCGAAGTGGCGCGCCCGGGCGCCCTCGACGTTCGTGTCCGGCAGGACCTCGATGACGGCCTCGCCGGCGGGGATGAACCCCCACATCGCCCGGTAGACCAGCCGCTCGCCCTGCCTGAAGGGCAGCGCCTTCGAGGCGGCCTCACCCTGCCCGGCAAGCGCCAGCAGGGCGCACAGGACCATCGCGGCGCGGCACAGGAAACGTCGGCTCATCGCAAAGCCCTCCTCGAATCTTCCTGACGCCCGGGACGCCTCCCCGTTGACGGCTCCCGCAGGTAGCGCGCGAGCCCCTGCGCCGTGTGCGAGACCTTCACCCGTTTCAGCAGGTCGCGGGGTGTCCCGGCGGCCACAACGCGTCCCCCGCCTTCGCCCCCCTCGGGCCCGAGGTCGATCACCCAGTCGGCCTCGCGGATGACCTCCAGGTTGTGCTCGATGACGAGCACCGTATCGCCGCGGTCCGCGAGTTTCTGCAGCACGCGAAGCAGCTTCTCGATGTCGGCCAGGTGAAGCCCCGTCGTCGGCTCGTCCAGGATGTAGAGCGTCCTGCCCGCCCTCTCCGTCGAGGGGGAGAGCTCCCGCGCGAGCTTGATACGCTGGGCCTCGCCGCCCGAGAGCGTCGGGCTCGGCCGGCCGAAGGTCATGTAGTCCAGGCCGATGGCAACGAGCAGCTCCAGCTCCCTGCGGATCGCAGGCACGGCGCCGAAGAACTCGAGCCCCTCGCCGAAGGTCATGTTCAGCACGTCGTGGATGGTCCTGCCGCGGTAGCGCACGGCCAGGGTCTCCTCGTTGTAGCGCCGCCCGCCGCAGGTCTCGCAGTGCACGTAGACGTCGGGCAGGAAGGACATCTCCACGCGGATCTCGCCCTGCCCCGCGCAGGTCTCGCAGCGGCCGCCCGCCGTGTTGAAGGAGAAACGGCCCGGGCCGTATCCGCGCGTCCGCGAGTCCGGAAGGCGCGCGAAGAGCCTGCGGATCTCGTCGAAGAACCCCACGTAGGTGGCCGGCGTCGAGCGCGGCGTGCGCCCGATGGGCGAGTGATCGATCTCGACGACCCGGGAGAGCTTCTCCCATCCCGAGATCCGGTCGTAGCCCCCGGGGTCCGGACAGCCTTTCGACAGCTTCGCCCTGAGCGCCTCGTAGAGGACCTCCTTGACGAGGGTCGATTTCCCGGAGCCGCTCACGCCGGTGACGCAGGTCAGCGTCCCCAGCGGGACGGCGAGGTCGATCCCCTGGAGGTTGTTCCTGCGCGCCCCCTCGACGGAAAGACGGTCCCGCCCGGCGACGGGCCGAAGCCGTGAGGTGATCTCCCGCCGGTGGCCGTTGACCCAGCTGCCCGTGACCGAGTCGGGGTTCTTCTTCAGATCCCCGAGCGTCCCCTGGGCCACGACGCGCCCCCCGAGGGGCCCCGGGCCCGGCCCCAGGTCCACGATCCAGTCGCTTGCGCGGATCGTCTCCTCGTCATGCTCGACGACGATCACCGAGTTGCCCCGCCCGCGCAGGTCGCGAAGCGTCGCGATGAGCCGGTCGTTGTCCCTCGGGTGCAGGCCGATGGTGGGCTCGTCGAGGATGTAGCAGACGCCCGTGAGATTCGAGCCCAGCTGGGCCGCGAGGCGTATGCGCCGGGCCTCGCCGCCGGACAGGGTGTCGCCGCCGCGGTCGAGGGCCAGGTAGTCGAGCCCCACCTGCTCGAGGAACCGGAACCGGGGCAGCAGCTCCGCCACGATCCCGTCCGCCACGGGCGCCTCGTGCGGCTCGAAGGCGAAGGCCCGGACGGCTTCGCCGGCCTCGCGGACGGACAGGGCCGTCAGCTCCGCGATCCCCTTCCCCTTGACCCGCACGGCCAGGGCCTCGGGCCTCAGCCGCCTGCCGCCGCAGTCCGGACAGTCCCTCTCGCCGACCGTCCCGATCCCCTCGCACGCCGGGCAGGCCCCGCGGCGGCTGTTGAAGGAAAACAGCCTCGGGTCGAGCGGCTCGAAGCCCCGAGAACAGCGGCGGCAGGTCAGCTTCTCGCTCAGGACCCATGATCCTTCCCGGCCGTCGATCACCCGCAGGCTTCCCTTCCCCGCTGCGAGCGCCCTCTCGACGATCCCCCGGAGGTCCCCGGAGCCCGCCATCGCCCTGCCGACCACGACGTCGAGGTCGTGCTCCCGGAATCGATCCAGCGCCGGGACAGGCTCGAGCGGCAGGACCCGCCCGTCCACGAGGACCTCGCGGAACCCCTGCTTCCGGAGCCGCGCGAGCAGCTCGCGGTGGAAGCCCTTCCGGCCGAATACCAGCGGCGCCGCCACGGTCACGGGCCCCCTGCCCGCTCTGCGCCCGATCTCCTCGAGCATCGCCTCGGGGCTCTGCGAGACGATGGGCTCGCCGCAGCCCGGGCAGTGCTGCGTGCCGAGCTTGCTGTAGAGAAGCCTCAGGAAGTGGTAGATCTCCGTGAGGGTCGCCACGGTGGAGCGTCTGCCCCCCCGGCTCGTGCGCTGCTCGATGGCCACCGTGGGCGGGATGCCCGTCACGCCGTCCACCTCGGGGCGGTCCATGATCTTCAGGTACTGGCGGATGTAGTTCGGCAGGCACTCGAGATAGCGGCGCTGCCCCTCGGCGAAGAGGATGTCGAAGGCGAGCGTCGACTTTCCCGAACCGCTCACCCCCGTGACGACGACGAGCCGGTCCCGGGGGATCTCGACCGTGACATCCTGCAGATTGTGCTCCCGCGCCCCCCGGATCTCGACGGAGCCCCCGTTTCCGAGGCCCGCCGCCGCGCCCGGATCCCGCGGCGCCGTGGGGGCCTCGCATCGCTCCCCGAGATACGGCCGCAGGTGGAGGCCTGTCTGCGACGCGGGGTTCTTCGCAACCTGTTCCGGCGTTCCCTGCGCCACGATGCGCCCCCCCGCCTCGCCGCCCTCGGGACCCAGGTCGACGACGTGGTCGGCGCACTTGATCACCTCGGGGTTGTGCTCGATGACGACGACGCTGTTGCCGGAGGCGATCAGGTTCTCGAAGGCCGCGAGCAGCACGGAGACGTCGCGGGGATGCAGGCCCACGGTGGGCTCGTCGAAGATGAAGAGCGAATCGCGGACCTTCTCCAGCCCGATGTGCCGCGCCAGCTTGATCCGCTGCGCCTCGCCCCCCGAGAGGGTGTTCACGGGCTGGCCGAGGCGCAGGTAGCCTAGGCCCACGTCGATGAGCGGCTTGAGGGCCTTTTCGACCTTGCGGTTGCCCCCGAAGAAGGCGGCGGCCTCCTCCGCCGTCATCTCGAGGATGTCGCGGATGCTCCGGCCGCGGTGCAGCACCTCGAGAACCTCCGGCTTGAAGCGCCTGCCGTCGCACTGGGGGCACGGCAGGTAGACGTCAGAGAGGAACTGCATCTCCACCTTCTCGAACCCTTCCCCCTCGCAGGTCTCGCATCGGCCGCCCGCCGTGTTGAAGGAGAAGGTCGATGCCGTGAACCCCTTCGCCTTCGCCGCCGGCTCGGCGGCAAAGATCGCCCGGATGGGGTCGTAGGCTTTTAGATACGTCAACGGGGTGGCCCGCGGCGTCTTCCCGACGGGCCGCTGGTCTACGAGGATCACGTCCCTGACACGGCCGGCGCCCTCGATCGATCCGTGCTTACCGGGACGCTCCTCCCGGCCGCCGAGACCCCTCTTGAGGGCCCGGTAGAGGATGTCGACACCGAGGGTGCTCTTGCCCGAACCCGACACGCCCGTGATGGCCGTGAGGACCCCCAGGGGAATGGCCGCGTCGATCCCCTTGAGGTTGTTCTCCGAGGCGCCGCGGATGGTGAGAACGCCCCGCGGGCTTCGCCTCCGCTCCGGCACGGGGATGCGGAACGCGCCGCTCAGGTACCCGCCCGTCGGCGAGCCGGGCAGCTTCATGAGACCCTCCAGGGTCCCGCTGTAGAGAAGCTCGCCTCCCCGCTCGCCCGCCCCGGGGCCCAGGTCTACGATGTGATCGGCGCCGGCCATGATCTCCGGGTCGTGCTCGACGACGACGACGGTGTTGCCCTGGTCGCGCAGGGATTTCAGGATCGCGAGCAGCCTGCCGCTGTCGCGGGGGTGCAGGCCCACGGTGGGCTCGTCGAGGACGAAGAGGGTGTTGACGAGCGACGTTCCCAGGGCCTTGGTGAGGCTCACGCGCTCCACCTCGCCCCCCGAGAGCGTCCGCGACTGCCGGTCGAGGGTCAGGTACCCGAGGCCCACGTCCGTGAGGTAGCGCAGCCGTCTGCCGACCTCGCCGAGGAGAAGCGACGAGGCCTCGTCCAGAGGACCCGCCGACACCGCCTCGATGAAGCGCGCGGCCTCCTCGACGGTCATGGCGTACAGATCGGCGATGCTCCTGCCGCCGACCTTCCAGAGCAGCACCTCCTGCCGGAAACGCGTGCCGCGGCACGCGTTTCCGGCAGGAGGTGCTGCTCTGGAAGGTCGGCGGCAGGAGCATCGCCGATCTGTACGCCATGACCGTCGAGGAGGCCGCGCGCTTCATCGAGGCGGTGTCGGCGGGTCCTCTGGACGAGGCCTCGTCGCTTCTCCTCGGCGAGGTCGGCAGACGGCTGCGCTACCTCACGGACGTGGGCCTCGGGTACCTGACCCTCGACCGGCAGTCGCGGACGCTCTCGGGGGGCGAGGTGGAGCGCGTGAGCCTCACCAAGGCCCTGGGAACGTCGCTCGTCAACACCCTCTTCGTCCTCGACGAGCCCACCGTGGGCCTGCACCCCCGCGACAGCGGCAGGCTGCTCGCGATCCTGAAATCCCTGCGCGACCAGGGCAACACCGTCGTCGTCGTCGAGCACGACCCGGAGATCATGGCCGGCGCCGATCACATCGTAGACCTGGGCCCCGGGGCGGGCGAGCGGGGAGGCGAGCTTCTCTACAGCGGGACCCTGGAGGGTCTCATGAAGCTGCCCGGCTCGCCGACGGGCGGGTACCTGAGCGGCGCGTTCCGCATCCCCGTGCCGGAGCGGAGGCGAAGCCCGCGGGGCGTTCTCACCATCCGCGGCGCCTCGGAGAACAACCTCAAGGGGATCGACGCGGCCATTCCCCTGGGGGTCCTCACGGCCATCACGGGCGTGTCGGGTTCGGGCAAGAGCACCCTCGGTGTCGACATCCTCTACCGGGCCCTCAAGAGGGGTCTCGGCGGCCGGGAGGAGCGTCCCGGTAAGCACGGATCGATCGAGGGCGCCGGCCGTGTCAGGGACGTGATCCTCGTAGACCAGCGGCCCGTCGGGAAGACGCCGCGGGCCACCCCGTTGACGTATCTAAAAGCCTACGACCCCATCCGGGCGATCTTTGCCGCCGAGCCGGCGGCGAAGGCGAAGGGGTTCACGGCATCGACCTTCTCCTTCAACACGGCGGGCGGCCGATGCGAGACCTGCGAGGGGGAAGGGTTCGAGAAGGTGGAGATGCAGTTCCTCTCTGACGTCTACCTGCCGTGCCCCCAGTGCGACGGCAGGCGCTTCAAGCCGGAGGTTCTCGAGGTGCTGCACCGCGGCCGGAGCATCCGCGACATCCTCGAGATGACGGCGGAGGAGGCCGCCGCCTTCTTCGGGGGCAACCGCAAGGTCGAAAAGGCCCTCAAGCCGCTCATCGACGTGGGCCTAGGCTACCTGCGCCTCGGCCAGCCCGTGAACACCCTCTCGGGGGGCGAGGCGCAGCGGATCAAGCTGGCGCGGCACATCGGGCTGGAGAAGGTCCGCGATTCGCTCTTCATCTTCGACGAGCCCACCGTGGGCCTGCATCCCCGCGACGTCTCCGTGCTGCTCGCGGCCTTCGAGAACCTGATCGCCTCCGGCAACAGCGTCGTCGTCATCGAGCACAACCCCGAGGTGATCAAGTGCGCCGACCACGTCGTCGACCTGGGTCCCGAGGGCGGCGAGGCGGGGGGGCGCATCGTGGCGCAGGGAACGCCGGAACAGGTTGCGAAGAACCCCGCGTCGCAGACAGGCCTCCACCTGCGGCCGTATCTCGGGGAGCGATGCGAGGCCCCCACGGCGCCGCGGGATCCGGGCGCGGCGGCGGGCCTCGGAAACGGGGGCTCCGTCGAGATCCGGGGGGCGCGGGAGCACAATCTGCAGGATGTCACGGTCGAGATCCCCCGGGACCGGCTCGTCGTCGTCACGGGGGTGAGCGGTTCGGGAAAGTCGACGCTCGCCTTCGACATCCTCTTCGCCGAGGGGCAGCGCCGCTATCTCGAGTGCCTGCCGAACTACATCCGCCAGTACCTGAAGATCATGGACCGCCCCGAGGTGGACGGCGTGACGGGCATCCCGCCCACGGTGGCCATCGAGCAGCGCACGAGCCGGGGGGGCAGACGCTCCACCGTGGCGACCCTCACGGAGATCTACCACTTCCTGAGGCTTCTCTACAGCAAGCTCGGCACGCAGCACTGCCCGGGCTGCGGCGAGCCCATCGTCTCGCAGAGCCCCGAGGCGATGCTCGAGGAGATCGGGCGCAGAGCGGGCAGGGGGCCCGTGACCGTGGCGGCGCCGCTGGTATTCGGCCGGAAGGGCTTCCACCGCGAGCTGCTCGCGCGGCTCCGGAAGCAGGGGTTCCGCGAGGTCCTCGTGGACGGGCGGGTCCTGCCGCTCGAGCCTGTCCCGGCGCTGGATCGATTCCGGGAGCACGACCTCGACGTCGTGGTCGGCAGGGCGATGGCGGGCTCCGGGGACCTCCGGGGGATCGTCGAGAGGGCGCTCGCAGCGGGGAAGGGAAGCCTGCGGGTGATCGACGGCCGGGAAGGATCATGGGTCCTGAGCGAGAAGCTGACCTGCCGCCGCTGTTCTCGGGGCTTCGAGCCGCTCGACCCGAGGCTGTTTTCCTTCAACAGCCGCCGCGGGGCCTGCCCGGCGTGCGAGGGGATCGGGACGGTCGGCGAGAGGGACTGTCCGGACTGCGGCGGCAGGCGGCTGAGGCCCGAGGCCCTGGCCGTCCGGGTCAAGGGCAAGGGGATCGCGGAGCTGACGGCCCTGTCCGTCCGCGAGGCCGGCGAAGCCGTCCGGGCCTTCGCCTTCGAGCCGCACGAGGCGCCCGTGGCGGACGGGATCGTGGCGGAGCTGCTGCCCCGGTTCCGGTTCCTCGAGCAGGTGGGGCTCGACTACCTGGCCCTCGACCGCGGCGGCGACACCCTGTCCGGCGGCGAGGCCCGGCGCATACGCCTCGCGGCCCAGCTGGGCTCGAATCTCACGGGCGTCTGCTACATCCTCGACGAGCCCACCATCGGCCTGCACCCGAGGGACAACGACCGGCTCATCGCGACGCTTCGCGACCTGCGCGGGCGGGGCAACTCGGTGATCGTCGTCGAGCA
>MVQS01000330.1 GCA_002067855.1 Syntrophaceae bacterium PtaB.Bin038 | reverse complement strand
GGACATCGAGCGCTGCGCCATCATGGAGGAGAGCATCAACGGGCAGCTCGCCTATCTGCGGCAGCCCCTGCATGCGCCGCTTCGCGTGGACCGTTATGTCGTCTGGTCGCACACGGGCAAGAGTGAAGAAAAACGCGTTGTCCGGATCGTAAAGGGGAAGGAGATTCTCGTTTCCTTCGACGGGTTCTTCCAGGCCAACACGGCCCTCACGGACGCACTCGTGGATACCGTCGCGGAGCTTTCCGCCGTCGGTCCCGGGGATACGGTGCTCGACCTGTACTGCGGGTCGGGTCTCTTTTCCCTGTTCCTGGCGCCGTCCTGCGCGAGGCTCACCGGCGTCGAGATCGATGGCGAGGCCGTCGACTGCGCCCGGCTCAACGTCGAGCGGCACGGGATCGGCAATGCCGTTTTCCATCAGGGGGATGTCGGCAATGTCCTGGAGGCGGAGTTCGGCGGGAAGAAGGGGGCCGTGAACGTCGTCGTCCTCGACCCCCCGAGGACGGGCTGCGGGAGGGAGGTGCTCGAGAGCCTCATCGGGCTCGGCCCCGCAAGGGTTGTCTACGTCTCCTGCGACCCGGCGACGCTCGCCCGCGACGCCCGCCTGCTCGTCGACGGCGGGTTCGATCTCGCAACGGTCAGGCCCGTGGACATGTTCCCGCAAACCAAGCACATCGAGTGCGTCTCCCTCTTCGTCAAGCGCTGAAGGGGGCCGCTCCGCCCCCTTTGCCGATGGAGGTCCCGGGGTGCTTCTCAGAAGTGGAAATTGACCCCGAGCATGATGATGTGGTTCGCCGTGGTGGTGTCGCTGCCGCCGCTGCCGAACTCGTACTCCGCCCGCAGGTGGCGATAGGACAGCTCGGCCGACCATTCCCGTGTGATCTCGAAGTTGGCACCGGCCATCAGCTGCCAGGCGAGGGCATTGTCCGTGTCATCGACGGTCCCCGCCGGCCCCGTCGCATTCAGCTCCCCCCAGGACCAGCCGATCCCGCCCCCGATGTAGGGATGGATCCTCCCCTCGGGGTATCGTAGAACGAAGTTAAGCATCAGGTTGCTCGACTTGAAGTCCCCGGCGTACCCGGTCTGGTCCAGGTCCTGCTCCGCCAGGTAGGCGTACTCCAGCTCGACCGCGAGCCACTTGGACGTGGGGAAGATGTAGCCGCCCTTGACCCCGAGGGCCCAGCTGCTGTCGAGACTGATTTTCGCGCCGTTCTCCAGGTCGTCGGGGATGACGTACCCCCCGAAGACGCCCACGTAGAACGGCCCGGCCTCGGCCGCCGTCACGGAAGGGACGGATGTGAAAAAGAGCATGCCTGACAGCGCGAGCACCAGAACGCATGAAAACGTCTTTTTCATGACCCCACCTCCTTGCTTGGTTGTCTGTCAACAGGACAAAGCGGCTGTTGCGCGAATTGGGGTTTATAATAAAGGATTTGTAACTCAGGTGGACGACGACGGATATAACTCGGAGCAACTTGGAAACCATAGTAAGGAGGCCGCCGGGAGATGTCAACTACAATTCGGCCGTCCTTCTGCGGGCCCCTCCGGTGGCGGCAACCGCGGTCTTTACAAACCGCTGCTCACTGCCTATGATAGGAACGGGATGAAAAAGCCCTTTTTCCCCGAAGAAAGGCCCTGATCCATGTACGCAACGCCCACCGATGCCGCGACGGTCATGCTGCTGCGGCCCTATCAGAACGCGACGGTGACGGACA
>MVQS01000329.1 GCA_002067855.1 Syntrophaceae bacterium PtaB.Bin038 | reverse complement strand
AAAGACCCCGACGCCGACCTTCCGGGGCACGCCCTTGTCGTCGTAGACCTTGACGCGCTCCATGCCGCTCGAGGGGGAGTCGCTCTTGAAGATGAATCCGCAGAGGTCTTCCTTCTCCAGCTCTTCGACGCGCCGGCGGGCCCAGGCCTCCATGCGCTCCGTGTGGTCCGCGCCGGTCTTGTGAATGATGAGCCGGGGCCGGTTGGGGTCTCCGACGAGACGGAACGTGTCGCGGGGGATGCCGAAGCCGCACTCCACCTCGGGGCAGACGGGAACGTACTCGACATACTTCCCGAGGGTGTGGACGAGGAACCGGTCCAGGGCGTGCCCGCCGTTCCAGCGTACGTTCTCTCCCAGCAGGCAGGTGCTGATTCCGATGCGGATCTTTTCCATGGGCTATATCCTAGCACATCCCGAGCCCTTGGCAACCCCAAAGATGGACCGGGCGGCATTTCGGTGCCGTGGAGGTCCCGCTTGCCTGCCGGCTCGAATGCGTGCTACAGAGGGTGTCGTCAATCCGTTTCCGGCAGGGGAGTGTGAATGGGGAAGGTCAGGCGGCTTGCCATCGGGGAGAAGGCGTGGACCGATGCCCGGGGCTGGGTCCTGAACCCCCTTCCTTTGGCGGGGCTCGAGGGGAAACCCCTGGGCAATTTTCACGTGGCCTCCATGCAGCCCGGCGCGATCCGGGGAAATCACGCCCATGGAAGCGCCGCGGAGTGGCTGCTGTTCTGCGGGGGGCCGGCGGCACTGATTGCCGGGGAGGAGGAAATCCTCGTCAGCGGGACGGAACCGGAGCTCTTCGAGATCCCCCCGGGCCTGCCCCACGCCATCGTGAACCGTTCCGACCGGGAGATCTTTGTGGTCGTGTTCTACGAGGAGAAGGAGCTTCAGACGGCGCCCGCGAAGCTCCTCTGAGGGGGCCTGCGGCCAACACCCGAAGCCTGTGCGATAGGAGGAATCTCATGCTCAAGAAGATGAAGAAGCTCGTCAGGGACAAGAATGTCTGCGTGCTTGCCACCGTGACCGACAACGTGCCCCACTGTTCGCTCATGTCCTACGTGGCCGATCGCGACTGCCGCGAGATCTACATGATGACGCAGAAAGGCACGAAGAAGTACCGCAACCTTGCCGCCAACAGGACCGTGAGCCTCCTCATCGACTCCCGCGAGGAGGATTGCGGGGCCGACCGCGCGAGGATCAAGGCCCTCACGGTGAGCGGCGTCTTCTCCGCCATCGGCGACGAGGCCAGGAAGAGGCGTGTCCGGCAGAAGCTGCTGAAAAGGCACCCCCAGCTCAAGCCCTTCGCCGATGACCCCGACACGGAGGTCTTTGCCGTGAAGGTGAAGAGCTTCCAGCTGCTCGACGGGGTGAAGGACGCCTACTTCGCGAAAGTGAAGTAAGGCAAGCAGCAGGGCTCAAGACAAATGGGGGAGAGTGGGGATTTGCGTTTCAACATTCAGCCCCGGAGTCTCCGGAGGGCTTCCTCGTATTCCCGCCTCAGCTGCGGGGGGCGCGATGACGTGAGGGCCTCACGGAAGACCCCCTCGGCACGGTCCGGGTCGATCGCAGCAAGTGTCTTCACGGCGAGGACTTCCTTCAGGGTCCGCGGGGGGTAGGCGCGGGTGACGGTATTCTTGGCCGGGTCGAAGAACTGGATGAACCCCTGGCGCACCGTTTTCCCATAGACGTTGATGCTCACCGCGATCCCGTCGGTGGGGTTGTCCATGGCGTGGAGGCCCTTGTCGAGGGGCAGGACGAAGGTTGTCTCGCCGGGCCCGAAGACCCCGGATGCCGTTTCCCTCAGTTTGCAGTACCCCTCGCGCCGGCCGTCGTCGAGCCGCTCGTATTTCCGCTCCCCCAGCTTCGCGACGAGCGTCCCGATGATTCCCCAGGAGCCGTGATCGTGGATGGTGTCCGCAAGGCCCGCATCCCAGATGTAGGCCAGCACGACAAAGGAACGGTCGGGGGCCCTGTGAATCGTGAACTCGTTGGGCCAGATGCCGGGCTTCTGGCGTTCGATGGCCGCCGGATCCAGGACCATTTTTCTCAGATAGTCGAAGAACCACTCCGGGCGTGAAGTCAGCTCGGCGACCAGCTCCCGCCCGTTTTCGATCTTGCGCATGATGCCGTCCTCGCCGGCGAGCATCGCTTCCAGCTTCCCGCAGAAGGTCTCGAACCGCTCCATGCCGCTAACCCTTTCCCTTTTCCTTCGGTTTGTGGGGGATCCCGTACCTGCGCACGTGGGCCCACGATCTGTACTCGGGGGCGTCGGGGTCTGCGGCGAGGATCTCCCTCTCCCTCCGGTATTTCTTCCGGATTCCCCTGCTTTTGTAGAGCACCCGGTCTTTCCCGATGGGGCAGACCTTCGTGCAGATACCGCAGGGGTACACGCGTCCCTTCACCAGCTCCTCGTGCATCTCGAGGCAGGCCGTTTTGTCGTAGTCCCCGATGACCCGGTCCTCCCGCGGCGTGATGGCGCTCTTGGGGCAGCACTCGGCGCAGAGCCCGCACTGTATGCACAGCTCCTCGGGCTGCATGGGGTCCGGCGGGATCTCGGCGGCGGTCAGGACGGACACGAAGCGGACCCGGGGCCCGAATTCGGGCGTAAGGACGCACTGGTTCATCCCGATGGTGCCCAGGCCGGCGTACTTCGCCGCGGGGACGTGGCCGAAGGCGGCCAGGTTGTTCTCCCGCAGCGCCCGCATGGACGTGTAGGTGTCGCGCGTGAAAGGGAACGAGGCGTGACCCAAACGGTTGAGGTGCCGCGTGAGCGCCGCGGCCAGGTCGTCGAGCTGGCGGTTGGTCGTGACGTAAAGCTCCTGGTGGAGGGCCGACGGCGTCGTCTCCACCACGGGCAGCGGCATGGACAGGCCGATGACGATCACGGTGCGGGCCTGCGGGAAGAGGGCCTTCGGCCGGAAATCGGGCGGGACGATTCCGTCGGCGTCCCAGCGCTCCACGGGGGCGAACCCCACGAGATCGGCGCCGCGCTCCTTGCAGAATCGGATGATGTCGTCCTTGAGTTCCTGTCCGGGG
>MVQS01000328.1 GCA_002067855.1 Syntrophaceae bacterium PtaB.Bin038 | reverse complement strand
TACCCGCCGGCGGGTATTCTGTCAATCCCTTTCATGTAGGGCCGCAGGGGCTCGGGAATGACGACGCTGCCGTCCCTCTGCTGGTAGTTCTCGAGGATGGCGACCACCGTCCGACCCACGGCAAGGCCCGATCCGTTGAGGGTGTGGACGAACTCCACCTTGCCGGAGCCTTCCCTTCTGAAGCGGATGGAGGCCCGGCGGGCCTGGAAGTCGCCGAAGTTGCTGCACGAGGAGATCTCGCGGTAGACGTTCTGGCCGGGCAGCCACACCTCGAGGTCGTAGGTCTTGGCCGAGGAGAAGCCCAGATCGGCCGTGCAGAGGCTCACCGTGCGGAAGTGCAGGCCCAGGGTCTTGAGAATGTCCTCGGCGTCCAGGGTGAGCTTCTCGAGCTCGTCGTAGGAGGTCTCGGGGACGGTGAACTTCACGAGCTCCACCTTGTTGAACTGGTGCTGGCGGATGAGGCCGCGGGTGTCCTTGCCGTAGGAGCCCGCCTCGCTGCGGAAGCAGGGCGAGTAGGCCACGTAGTAGATCGGGAGATCCTTTTCGCTCAGGATCTCGTCGCGGTGGATGTTGGTGACGGGCACCTCGGCCGTGGGGATGAGGTAGTAGTCCATCCCCTGGATCTTGAACAGGTCCTGCTCGAACTTGGGAAGCTGACCCGTGCCGGTCATGCTCTCCTTGTTGACCATGAAGGGCGTGAGCACCTCCGTGTAGGTGTGCTGGGTGGTGTGCAAATCCAGCATGTAGTTGAACAGGGCCCGCTCGAGCTTGGCGCCCCAGCCCCGGTAGAGAGTGAAACGGGCACCCGTGATCTTCGCCCCGCAGGCGAAGTCCAGGATCCTGAGGTTCTCGCCGATGTCCCAGTGGGGCTTGGGCTCGAAGTCGAATACGGGTTTCTCGCCCCACGTGCGCACCACGGGGTTGTCCTCGGAGCTGGTGCCGTACTCGACGGAGTCGTGCTGGACGTTGGGAACGACCATGACGAAGCTCTGGATGTCGGCCTCCACCTGGGCCAGCTCCGCGTCGAGGGCCTTGATCCGGTCGGAGATGCTCGCCATCTTGGCCACCAGCTCGGAGGCGTCCTTCTTCTCCTTCTTCAGGGCCCCGATCTCCTTGGAGGCCTTGTTGCGCTCGCCCCGGAGGGCCTCGACCTCCTGCAGGATGTCCCGGCGGCGCTTCTCGGCGTTGACGAAGGGCGCAAAGTCGATCTCCTGTCCGCGCTCGAGCATCTTGCGGCGGACGAATTCGGTGTTCTCGCGTAGGAATTTGACGTCTAGCATGGCGAAATACCTTTCCTGTCTCTCATGGAGAGGCCGGTGAATTGAGATTGCTTCGTCGCTGCTGCTTGCAATGACAGGGCTTTACGACTCCGGCAGGACAGGGATCGCAACCCTCACCCCGGCCGGCGCAGAAAGAGGAAGAGGATGATTCCCCTCCTCCGTTTCTTCCTCCCGCCAGGGGAGGAGAACAAGGGTCGAAATAACGGCTCACAGGTAAATTTCCCTTATCACTTCGCCACGTTAAGGTCAATCATTTTATCCCGGAAGGCAGGGGGCGCAGGGGCTAGCGGCGGCCGAGCCTGCGGCGGAGCATGGAGAGGATCGTGGCCGTCTCGGGGCAGCGCAGGGCGAAGGCGGATGCCGTGAAGGCGGCGATGCCCACGGCAACCCCCGCCGCGAGCACCGTGAGGCGGTGCGGGAAGGGCGCCGCCACGTCCCAGCCCATGGCGTGGGTCGTCAGGACGACGGCGGTCCCCATGACGGCCGATGCCCCGGCCACGCGGGCCACGGAAGACCAGAAGGCGGCGTCGAGAAACTCGCCGATGCGCCTCCTCAGCAGCCAGCCCAGGGTGAGAACGTTGACGGCCGAGGCGATGGAGGTGGCCAGGGCCAGGCCGTTGTGCTTCATGGGGAACATGAGGGCGGCGCTGCACACGGTGTTGACCACGAGGGCCACCACGGCGATGCGCACGGGGGTCTTCGTGTCCTGCAGGGCGTAGAATGCCGCCACGACAACGCGGATGGTGGAGAAGGCCCAGAGCCCCGCGGCGTACCAGAAGAGGGCCTGCGCCGTGAGCACCGACGAGCGGGCGTCGAACTCGCCGCGCTGGAAGAGCACCGAGATGATGGGCTGCTGCAGGACGACGATGCCGATCATCGCTGGGATCGTGATGAAGAGCATGAGCCGCAGCGAGAAGGAGATCGTCCGCTTCATCTCGTCGTAATGCCCGCGGGCCACTTGGTCGGAGAAGCTCGGCAGGGCCGCCGTGCCGATGGCGATGCCGAAGATCCCCAGGGGAAGCTCGACGATGCGGTCGGCGTAGTAGAGGAAGGAGACGCTGCCTTCGGGCAGGAACGAGGCCAGCAGGGTGCTGATGAAGATGTTGATCTGGTAGACGGCGGCGCCGAAGGCGGCGGGCAGCATCAACACCCCGATGCGCCGCACCCCCCCGTGACCGAAGCGGAAATCGGGCCTGAGAGAGACCCCCAGCCGGAAGAGCACGGGCAGCTGCACCGCGAGCTGCAGCAACCCCCCGACCATGACGCCCACGGCGAGGGCCACGATGGGCTCTGCGAAGAAGTCCCGCAGGGTGAGCGCCGCCGCGATCATGCAGAGGTTCAGGATGACGGGCGACAGCGCCGGGGTGGCGAAGTGGCGCAGCGAGTTGAGGATGCCCATGCACAGGGCCACCAGCGCGATGAAGAAGATATAGGGGAACATGATGCGCGTGAGCAGTACCGTGAGGGCGTACTTGTCGGGCGAGGCGCGGAAGCCCGGGGCCATGAGGGTGACGACGGCGGGCGAGAGCAGCACCCCCGCGATGGAGACGACCACGAGGACGGCAGACAGCAGCGTGAAGGCCACGCGGGCCAGCTCGAAGGCATCCTCGCGGGATCGGGTCTTGAGGTACTCCGTGAAGACGGGCACGAAGGCGATGGTGAGCGAGCCCTCGGCGAAGAGGCGCCGCAGGAGG
>MVQS01000327.1 GCA_002067855.1 Syntrophaceae bacterium PtaB.Bin038 | reverse complement strand
CGGCTGGGCGACCCATACCTTCTACAACCGGCCGGAGGCCATGCGCGCTCTCGTGCGGAGGGCCATGGCGAAGCGATTCACCTGGGGGGCCGCGGCGGAACGGTACGAGACCCTCTACCGGAGAGCGGCTCAGATGCGGACGGTCCGCAATCCGTCCGCGTGATGCCGGCGGGCCCGGTGCGTTGCCCCGGTCCCGCAGAGCCGCGTCCGGGCCTGCGGCGAGGAGGTCGTCACATGACGGATTCATTGACGAGCGGTTCGTGGAAGATCGCGTCCGTGATGGGGATCCCGATCCGGGTCCATTTCTCCTGGCTCATCGTGTTCGGGCTGATCAGCTGGAGCCTGTCGGTGGCCTACTTCCCGCAGATCGCACCGGATCTGCCCGCGTTGTCCTACTGGATCAAGGGAGTGCTCGCCGCGCTGCTGCTCTTCGTCTCCGTCGCCCTGCACGAGCTTTCCCACTCCTTCGTGGCCCGCCGCTACGGGATGACGATCTCGTCGATCACCCTGTTCATCTTCGGCGGGGTCGCCCAGATGAAAAGCGAGCCCCCCCATCCCCGGGCGGAGTTCTGGATCGCCGTCGCCGGACCCGCCTGCAGCTTTCTCCTGGCCGGATTGTTTTACGGGTTGTCGCAGCGTGCCGAAGGGGGTTCGTTCGCGCTGCTGAACTATCTGGCACGGATCAACTTCCTGATCGGCGTCTTCAACCTCATCCCCGGTTTCCCCATGGACGGGGGAAGGGTACTTCGCTCCCTGCTGTGGAGCCGGACGAAAAACCTGTTGCGGGCCACGCGCAGGGCCGCGGCTGTGGGACAGCTCTTCGCCCTGCTGTTTCTCTTCTACGGGTTCTTTTCCCTTTTCACGGGGCTCCCCGGCGGTCTCTGGCTGATGCTCATCGGCTGGTTCCTCTTCAGCGCCGCCCAGGCCAGCTACCAGTCCACGTCGCTCCAGCATGCCCTGTCGGACGTGAAGGTCCGAAACATCATGACGCAGGATCTCGTCACCCTGCCGGCATCGACGAATCTCGCCGAGGCCGTGGACCGCTACTTTCTGCGCTACGGCTACGGAGGGTTCCCCGTGTTCGACGGCCCCCGCTTCCTCGGTTTCGTCACGCTCAAGGAGGTCAAAAATGTCCCCCGCGAGCGCTGGGACGCGGTCCGCGTGGGCGACGTCGCCGTCCCGCACGACAGCCGGTGGGAAGTCTCCGGCGACGACGGGGTCATGACGGCGCTCGAGATGATGCTCGGCGCAGACCGCGGCCGGATCGCCGTCATGGAGCAGGGACAGATGAAAGGCCTGATCACGAGAAACGGGATCGCCCGATATGTCCAGATCCGCGGGATCATCCTCCCCGAAGGGGAGCATTGAGCGGACGACACCGCAGCCGGACGCCTTATCGCAATTAGGGGTGGCGCCGGGCGGGGAAGGCTGCTATGGTTGACTGCCATGAAAGTCCGGGCCGGGTGGAAACCCGCGCGGCTTGTTTTCCTGCGTCCGGATCGGCGAGACACTCTTGAGACGGGGTTCATCGGATCGGTGCGTCGGTTTCTTCTCTATGTTTCCCTTCTGCTGCTTCTCTGGTTTGCCCTGACGGCAGGAAATCCTGCAGCGGGGTGGTTCGGCATTCCCCTGTCGCTGGGCGGGGCCCTGGTTGCCCTGAAGCTGCTGCCTGCGAAGGGACGGATGTGGAGCCTTGCGGGCCTGATTCGTTTCGTCCCGTGGTTTGTCCGCGAGTCTCTCCTCGGCGGGGCCGATGTCGCCCGGCGGGCGCTGCACCCGCGACTGCCGCTCGCTCCTGCCGTCCTGGACTATCCCACGGCGCTGCCGGAAGGGCCCGCCCGCACGTTCCTGGCGGGCCTGATCAGCCTGCTGCCGGGCACGCTGAGCGCCGAGTGGAAGGGCGGGGAGCTGCGGATCCACGTGCTCGACGAGGGCCTGGCGGTGGAGGGCCGTCTGCGCCTGCTGGAGCGGCGGGTCGCGGATCTCTTCGGCCTGGAAACCACAGACCCCGCATAGGGTACCCATGTTTTTCGAAGCCATGGCATTGTTCCTGATGCTCAACCTGGCGGCCGGGTTGGTGCGCGTCGCCCGCGGGCCGACCGCGGCCGACCGCATGACGGTGGCCCAGCTGTTCGGTACGACGGGCGTGGCCGTTCTGCTGCTGCTCGCCGAAGGATGGGGCCGTCCGGCACTGAGGGACACGGCCCTGGTGCTCGCGCTGTTGTCCGGCCTCGCCGTCGTCGCTTTTGTCCGCTTTCTTCCGGGCGCCGGGTCCGATCCCGGGGGGGAGGGCTCATGAGCATCGTCGAGGGGCTCTCCGGCGTCCTGATCGTGGCCGGCGGATTCTTCTTCCTCGCCGGAACGGCGGGCCTGCTGCGCTTTCCCGACATCTACACCCGTCTGCACGCCCTGACGAAGGCGGACAATCTCGGCCTCGGTCTCGTCGTCGCGGGCCTTTGCCTGCGTGCTCGGTCCTGGGCGGAGGCGGTAACGCTGATTGCGATCTGGCTCGTCGTCCTGCTCACCGGTTCGACGGCCTGTTACCTCGTGGCCCGGTTTGCCCTTCGCAGCGGGATCCGACCCTGGAGGCATCGATGATGCCGCTGTCGACGCTCTTCGACGCCCTCCTGGCGGCGCTGCTGGTTGCGCTGGCGTGGGGGGCCCTGTCATCGAGGGACCTCTTCCGGTCTATCGTTCTGTTCATGATCTTCGGCATCCTGTCGGCCATGGCGTGGGCGCGTTTGGATGCGCCCGACATTGCCCTGGCCGAGGCGGCCATCGGGGCAGGGCTGACGGGCATCCTGCTGCTCGACACGCTCGGGGCGCTCGGGGAGCGGAATCGCCCCGGGGCAGGCCCCGTGCGGGAGACGGACGCCTTCGCCGGATGGGGCCGGTGGCTGACCCTGCGGAACGCCGTCCTGGGAGCCTCGGTCTTCGGCGCCGGTGTTGCCGCGGCCGCGGCGGCGTCGGGCCTGACGGACGGGGAGGGCCTTGCCGCAGCGGTGGCGGAGTCGATCGGGGAGGCCGGCGTGTCCAACCCCGTCACGGCGGTCCTGCTGAATTTCAGAGGCTAC
>MVQS01000326.1 GCA_002067855.1 Syntrophaceae bacterium PtaB.Bin038 | reverse complement strand
CTCGAAGAGCATCACCCGTTCGGCCAGGGCGGCGGAGGATCTCCTCTCGGGCCCCCGGACGCAGAGGGTCCTGGCGAACCTGGAGTCGATCTCGGCCAACCTCGACCGGACCGCGGCCCGCGTCGAGAAGATCACGGCGGAGGGCAGGCTCGAGGGGATCGCCGAGGAGACGCGGGCGGCCCTTGCCGAGGCGCGGTCGCTGATCGCGATGACCCGCGACGAGATCAAGGCCCTGCGGCTGGCCGACACGGCGGAGAAGGCGAACCGGGCCGTGGATCACCTCTCGAGGGCGTCGAGGACGACGGCCCGGGATGTCCAGGTCATGAGCGATAACCTGCGTCGCGCCTCGGAGACCCTGGAGAGGCTCCTCGAGAGGCTGGAGTCGAACCCCTCGGAGCTCCTTTTCAGCGGCAGCGCCCCGGCGGGCCGGCGGGACTAGCAAAATACGGAAGTTAGGAAGATATGAAGTTAAGAAGCGCGGACAGGCGGAGGAACAATGAAACGGCTTCTTTGTATTTTATCGGCATTGATCGTCATCATGGGTTGCGGGGGCGGGAGGTCGGCCTACGGGGTGAAGCACTACCTCCCCGAGTACTCCCCGCCGGCGGCCCCGGAACGGTTGAAGGCGCACGCCGCGATTCGCGTAGAGCCCTTCGCAGCGGCCCGGGCCTTCGCGGGGACGGCCATGGTCTACCGGTCTTTCCCTTTCGAGATGAGCTCCTACAGCCGGGAGCGCTGGCGAGTGACGCCGGGCGACATGGTCACGGATTTCCTGCTGAGGGACCTGCGCGCCTCCGGCGCCTTCAAGGCCGTGCTCGGCTCCGAGGACCCTGGAGAGGTGCGGTTTGTCCTGGCGGGAACCGTGGCCGAATTCCTGGAGACCCACGGGGGCAAGGGGCCCGCGGCGCGCCTGGCCGCCGATGTGACGCTGCTGGATACGACGCGGCGGGAGATCACGCAACGCGTCGTCTTCCAGAAGACCTACGCCGTCGAGGAGGCCATGAAGGAGAGGTCGGCGCGGGCCCTGGCCGAGGCCATGAGCGGGGCCATGCGGAAATTCTCCGCGGCCCTCCTGGAGGACGTTCACAGGGCCGTCGGAGAGTCGACGGACGGGAAGGCTCCCTGAACGGAAGGAAGTCAGGAAGCGGAGAAGTCTGGGAATTCCCAGAGCCGCGGGGCCCGTCCAAGCTTCCCAACTTCATACCTTCTCAACGTCGTACACGGTTCGCGACGGGCTTGCGGTTACCCGGCCGGCGACAGGCAGGGAGACAGCCAACAGAGCACAGACATGAAAAGGTGATGCCATGACGAGCAAGGAAAGGGATTACTTCACGGCCCTCTACGAGGTGGCAAAGGTGATCAACGCCTCCCTCGAGCCGGCGGAGGTTCTCGAGAAGATCGCCTGCTGCGTGACGGATGCCATGGGGGTGAAGGCCTGCGCGATCCGGCTTCTCGACGCCCGGGGCAGGCGCCTGATGATGGGGGCCGCCTGCGGGCTTTCGAAGGGGTACCTCGTCAAGGGGCCCGTGCTGGTCCGCGAAAGCGGCGTGGACCGCAAGGCGCTGGGCGGCAGGACGATCTGGGTCCGGGACGCCCAATCGGACAAGGGGTTCCAGTACAACGCCGAGGCGAAAAAAGAGAAGATCCGCTCCGTCCTCGTCGTCCCCCTGCAGGTGGGAAAGAAGGTCATCGGCGTGCTCCGGGTGTACACGAGGGAAGAGCGGAAGTTCGACAGGCAGGAGGTCCGGTTTCTCGAGGCCGTCGCCAACCTGAGCGCCATCGCCCTGGACAACGCCCGCCTGTACAGCGCCCTCAAGACGAATTTCGACCTGGTCGTCGAGCACAAGTACCGGATCGATGACAATTGAAAAAGGCCGGCATCAGGCTAAGGGCTTAAGGCAAAAGGCCCCAAGGACGCAGATTTAAGACATACACGGGAGAAGAACATGACACGGGTAGGGATCAACGGGTTCGGGCGGATCGGGCGTCAGGTGCTCAAGGCGATCCTCGAGCGCTATCCGGACACGCTCCAGGTCGCGGCCGTCAACGACCTCTTCGACGTGGAGACCAACGCCCACCTCTTCAAATACGACACCAACTACGGGCGCTTCCAGGGGACCGTGGTCGAGGGGCGGGACCGGTTCATCATCAACGGCCGGCCGATCAAGAGCTTCGCCTTCCGCGACCCCGCCCAGATCCCCTGGGACGCAGAGGGGGTCGAGATCGTCGTCGAGAGCACGGGCCTCTTCACCGACGCCGCGAAGGCACGGGCTCATCTCGACGCGGGGGCGAAGAAGGTAATCATCTCGGCCCCGGCCAGGGGCGAGGACATCACGGTCGTGATGGGCGTCAACCACGGCGCATACAACCCGAAGAGGCACCACATCGTCTCCAACGCCTCGTGCACGACGAACTGTCTCGCCCCCCCGGTGAGCGTCGTTCACGCGGCCTTCGGGATCGAGAAGGGGATGATGACGACGGTGCATTCCTACACGAACGACCAGCGGATCCTCGACCTGCCCCACAAGGACCTCCGGCGGGCACGGGCGGCGGGCTGCAACATCATCCCGACGACGACGGGGGCGGCCCGGGCGCTGGCCCTGATCATCCCGGAACTGGAGGGCCGTTTCGACGGCTACTCCCTTCGCGTCCCCACACCGACGGTCTCCGTGGCCGATTTCACCGCCGAGCTCCGGAAACCGGCCTCGACGGAGGAGCTTCACGAGGTCCTGCGGCAGGCGTCGCGAAAGCCGCTCAAGGGCATCATGGCCTGCGAGGAGGAGCCCCTGGTATCCATGGATTACAAGGGCGATGCGCATTCCTCCATCGTGGACATGGAGTTCACCCAGGTCTTCCGCGGCAACATGGCCAAGGTGGTGGCCTGGTACGACAACGAGTGGGGCTACTCGTGCCGCGTGGCGGACCTGGCGGACTACGTGGCGGGCAGGGGCCTGTGAAACAAGGTCAAGGGCGAAAAGAAACAGTGCAGAGACAACCGCTCCAGGGGGCCATCGGCATGCCTAAACTCATCCTCCCCCGCAAGATCAGGAAGCGCGACGGCTCCGTCGTCCCCTTCGAGAAGGAAAAAATCCGCTACGCCGTCGAGCGGGCGGCCTTCGAGGTCCTCCAGGACCGGCTCAGGTCGATCGCCGTCTCCGAGGCCGTGACCGACACCGTGCTAGCCGACGTGAGCCGCCTGTACCGCAAGGCGACCCCCGGCGTCGAGGCCGTCCAGGACCTCGTCGAGCAGGGCCTCATGAAGGCCGGCTACGGCCCCATCGCGCGGGCCTACATTCTCTACCGCGAGCGCCGCGCCGAGATGAGGCAGGCCAAGGCGGCCCTGGGGCTGCGGGACGACCTGAAATTCCCCATCAACGCCATGGAGGTCCTGAAGAAGCGCTACCTCACCAAGGACGACGGGCGCAACATCGTCGAGACCCCCGGCGAGATGTTCCGCCGCGTGGCGCGTCACGTGGCCGGGGCGGAGAAGGGCTTCCGGTCGGCCGTCTCGCCCACCGAGGCCGAGGAAACCTTCTACGACATGATGCGCGATCTGGCCTTTCTGCCCAACTCGCCCACCCTGATGAACGCGGGCACGGCGCTGGGCCAGCTCTCGGCCTGCTTCGTGCTCCCCGTGGACGACTCCATCGACGGGATCTTCGGGGCCCTTCGCCACATGGCCAAGATCCACCAGTCCGGCGGGGGCACGGGCTTCAGCTTTTCGCACCTTCGGCCCAAGGGGGACCTCGTCAGGACGACCAAGGGCGAAGCCTCGGGGCCTGTATCCTTCATGAGCATCTTCGACGCGGCCACGGGGGTGATCGTCCAGGGGGGACGGCGCCGAGGGGCCAACATGGGGATTCTCCGCTGCGACCACCCGGACATCATGGAGTTCATCGAGGCCAAGATCGACCGGGGCCGCTTCGCCAACTTCAACCTCTCCGTGGCCGTCACGGACCGATTCATGGACGCCGTCCGCCGCAACGGCCCCTTCGACCTCGTCAACCCCCGCACGGGGAAAAGGGACCGGACGGTCAGGGCCCGGACGATCTTCGATCTCATCGTCTACGGCGCCTGGCGTACGGGGGACCCGGGGCTCATCTTCGTCGACACGGTGAACCGCCGGAACCCCACCCCCGCCCTGGGGCGCATCGAGGCCACCAACCCCTGCGGGGAGCTGCCGCTGCTGCCCTACGAGAGCTGCAACCTGGGGTCCGTCAACCTGGCGCGGATGGTGAAGGACGGCAGGCCCGACTGGGAGCGGCTGGCCGAGACGATCCGCTGGGGCGTACGCTTCCTCGACGACGTCATCGAGGTCAACAACTTCCCCCTCGAGGAGATCGGCGCCATCACCCGCGGCAACCGCAAGATCGGGCTGGGGATCATGGGCTTTGCCGACATGCTCATCCTCCTGGGGATCCCCTACAACTCCCGGGAGTCGGAGCTGTTCGCCCGGAGGCTCATGGCCTTCATCCGCCGCGAGTCCCTGAAGGCCTCGGCCCGGCTGGCCGGCGAACGGGGTGTCTTCCCGAACTACGCGCAGTCGATCTACGCGCGGAAGAACCTCCCCGTCCGGAACGCCACGGTCAACACCGTCGCCCCCACGGGAACGATCAGCATCATCGCCGGCTGCTCGAGCGGCATCGAGCCGCTCTTCGCCATCAGCTACGTGCGAAACGTCCTGTCGGGCACCCGGCTCTTCGAGATCAACCCGATCTTCGAGAGGGTCGCCCGGGCCCGGGGGATCTACAAGCGGGAGATCCTCGCCGAGATCGCCCGCTGGGGGTCGCTGCGACGCATCAGGGGGATTCCCCGGGATATCAAGCGGGTCTTCGTGACGGCCTTCGACGTGGAGCCCGAGCAGCACCTGCGGATCCAGGCCGCCTTCCAGGAACACTGCGACAACTCGGTGTCCAAGACGATCAACCTGCCCGCGGAGTCCACGATCGACGACGTGCGCAACATCTACCTCGCGGCACACCGGCTCAAGTGCAAGGGGATCACGATCTACCGATACGGGAGCCGGGCCGAGCAGGTCCTGTCCTTCCGCGGGACCGACGGGGGGCCCTTGATCCTCGAGGAGAACCTCGTGGCGGCGGATTCCGAGTTCGCCGGCGGATGCGTGACGGGGACGTGCACGTTCTAGGGACAGGCACGGGGCGCAAGGCAGAGGGCAAGAGCGTTTGAGGGGAAGGAGGTCGGAGAAGCCGGGAGCCGGCCAAATTGCTGTCGGCCTTTCCAACGTTCTCCCCCTCTCACCTTCTCTTTCGAGCAGATGCCGCCGCCTTCCTTTCACTTCATAAGGTCACCCGTCGAGACAACCTCGGCGCAGATCCCCTGCAGGGCCGCCATGAAGGCGCCGTGGACGGCCCAGGCCGGGACGGATTCCCCCTTGAAGGCGAGGTTGCGCGTCGCGCAGGCGTCCTCGACGATGGTGCAAGCAAACCCCAGATCGACGGCCGCCCTCGCCGTGGCGTCGATGCACATGTGGGACATTGCGCCGCAGACGACGAGGCGCCCCACGTCCTCCTTCCTCAGCAGGCCCTCAAGGTTTGTGCCACGGAAGCTGTTCGGAAAGTACTTGGTGATGACCGGCTCCGAGGGCAACGGTTCGACGGCGGGGTGGATCTCCGCCCCCGGCGTGCCGGGGATGAAAAACGCGGCGCCCGCCCGCTTCGAGAGATGGCGGACGTGAAAGACGGGCTCGGACCGATCCCGGAAAAACTGGAGCAGGGAGCTTGCCTTCCCCGCTGCCGCCTCCATCCCCACCAGCGGCATCGCCCCGCCCGCAAAGTAGTCGTTCTGGATGTCCACCAGCAGCAGTGCCCGCTTCATGCGCGCCCCTCCTTTCAGGATCCCGCCCCCGACGCGGCCTCGATCCTCTTCAGCTCGTCGAAGAGCCGCCGGTTCACCGGCGTCGCCACGCCGTGTCGCTTCCCGAGCTCGATCACCGTGCCGGCCAGCATCTCCACTTCAGTCTTCCGTCCGGCCTCTACATCCTGGAACATGGAGGTCTTGCCCTCTGCGCCGAGGCCTTCGAGCACCTTGTACCACTCCCCGATGTCCTTC